>WFSD01000251.1 GCA_015486235.1 Anaerolineae bacterium | reverse complement strand
GGCCGACCCCAATGCACCTCGATCGACAGACTCCATTGGAAACAGTGTCTGCAGGGATGGGGCAGTGCTTTCTCCAAAGGCAGAGGAAATGGAAGTGCATATCCTGTGTGGTGGCTCTACACCACACAGGATATGTCACTCACGTCTTCCTCACCGCCCAATGCTCTTGCCTCCACGCCCGCATCCTGTATTCCCGGTAAAACCTAGTATCTCTCGTGCCATCCTTCCCCGACGGGGCAAATCGGATGATCGAAATTGCGGTGTTCGAACCAGGGGCGCCCGTAGGCGTTGGCCACGTTGGCGATGTTCTCCAGCCTCATCACGGATGTGGTGGCCAGGAAATGATCACGCTCCTCCGGGGGGAGTTTGGGGACTTCCTGCCAGATAGCACGGCCCGCCAGGAATCCAGAGGCGCCGGCCTGGCTGGTTATGAGTACCTGCCGAAAGAAAGTGTCGTAGTCCACCCCCGCGCTCAGCAGCGCCCACGGCACCTCGGAGGCACTATCCAGTTCTTTGCACAGCTCCAATTGCTCGTTTTCATCTTTATGGAACTGGGAGAGAACCGGGAACTCCGCTTTCAGCACGTCGATCCCCAAAGTGCTGAGCTTTGCCGCCGACCGAATCACCAGGTCTGGCTTCAGTTTGGCGAACTCTGGCCCCTTGGCGTCCATGTCCGGGTCCAGCGGATAGGTAATCGGTTCCAGCAGGAACGGGATATCGAATTTACGGCAATCTTCCGCCACCTGTGCCACCAGGTCCTCCTGCCTGCGTGCAAGGTCCCCAGCGTCGGGGTTGTAATAGAGGAGCATCTTGACCGCGTTGGCACCCATTCTCTTGATTTTCTCCACCCCCCAGCCGGGGAGGATCTTGCTCACGCGTGCGGTAGAGCTCCCCTCGTACCCGCTTTTCTCCACCGCCACCAGGATGCCTGTATTGCGGGGCACGATATCGGTGGCTATCAGTTGTGCCGCAGCGTAGAGTGGATCCAGCAGCAACGCGCTGGAGTGAGGAGCCAGATGCCGCGCGATCTGTGTCTTGAGCTGCACCATTTGCTCATAGGTTACGGAACCGGGGTCCTTTGGATTTATGGCCCTCTTCATGGACCCCCGGTGATCCATGGCTGTGATAGTGATCAAGCCTTTCTCGTTGGCGATTTTTCTCAAGCCCAGGTACTTGCCGATAGTAAGCTGCCTGCCCATACGTGTTTCCTCCTCGCAAAGTCTATGAGATTCGTAATCGATTAAAGCCCCTTTGGCCTTTCTTCCAGGGTGACAGGGACTTCCATCTTCTTGCCATCGCGCAAGAGTGTGATTTGGACGGTCTCACCCACATGAGTGTTCGTCTCCAGATAATCGTCCAGGTCGTCCCAGTCCTTGAGTTCATGGCTGTTTACTTTCAACAGGATGTCTCCGCCGATCAGAAAGCGCCTGTTCCCGACGATGACCTCCTTGGTAGCGCCGCGTATCCCCGCCTTGTCTGCCGGGCTATCCTGGTACATCTTCGCCACCAAAAGTCCGTGATCCACCGGCAATTTCAAGGCCTGCGCCAGCGCTGGGGTTATCGTGTATCCCAGAGCTCCAAACCAGGGGTGCGGGTAGTGTCCGTTCTGTATCAACTCCGGCACGACACGCTTGACGGTGCTGACGGGGATGGCAAAACCCACGCCTGCCGACGTGCCGCTGGGGGAGTAGATGGCGGAATTCACCCCGATGAGCCTGCCACTGCTATCCAGGAGCGGTCCGCCGGAATTGCCGTGGTTTATGGCGGCATCGGTCTGGATGGCATGGCGCATCACACCCTGTTCCGTTTTCAGTGTACGATTCAGCGCACTCACCACACCAGCCGTAAGGGTTCGCCCAAACTGCCCAAATGGATTCCCGATGGCTATGGCCCGCTCTCCCACCCGTACCTGGGACATGTCGCCAGGCACAACGGGATCGACGCCCTTCGGGACGGATTTCACCTTTATTACCGCCAGGTCGTCCAGAGGGTCGACCCCGACGACATCCGCCGGCTCGCTCACCTCATCGCCGAAACTCACCTGGATGGATTGTGCCCCCTCCACCACGTGGTAGTTGGTGACGATGTACCCATCTCTGTTCCATAGGAATCCAGAGCCCGCTCCTTCCTCCGGCACCACGCCCCAGAAGAAGTCCTCCATGAGGATTTTAGTGGTTATGTTGACCACCGCCGGGGCCACTTTATGATAGACGGCGATAGTGCGGGCCTCGCACGGGTCTCGTCCCTCTAACGGACCTACCGTAGGCACATCCGTCTTAGGGGGCATCGGTTCCGGCGTAGCAGTGACAACCACTATAACCGGGGTGGACGTAGGCTTTGGCTGCAGCGTGGCCGCAGGCGCAACCGCCTGGGTGGGAGCACAAGCGGTCAGAACGACAGCGATGAACGTCAGAACTACGGCTATGCGCTTCATGGCACTCTACTCGGCCTCCGTTCCAGCACCAGGGGGACATTTTTCTGTTCGCCGTTGCGCAAGATCGTGAGATTCACGGTCTCACCCGGGGATTTATGTTCTTCCAGGTAGACCATGAGATCGCTCATCCTGTTCACAGCGTGCCCGTCCACCGCCGTTATCACGTCGCCGCCTACATCAGTTGTCATTCCGAATATTCGGACCTCCTTACTGGATCCGCGCAACCCCGCTTTGTCCGCCGGGCTGTCGCTCACCACTTTTACGATCAGAGCTCCCCGCTGGTCTGCAGGCAGGCCCATGGCCTCGTCCAGATCAGATGTCAGTGTCACGGCGGATATCCCGACCCACGGATGCTCGTATTTCCCTTTAGTTATCAGAGCTGGCACCACCCGCTTGACCAGATTCACCGGTATGGCGAACCCAATCCCCGCGTTGGCTCGCACTTCCGACTTGATGGCGGAGTTGACGCCGATTACCCGCCCGCTATCGTCCAAAAGCGGGCCTCCGGAGTTGCCCGGGTTGATGGCAGCATCCGTCTGAATCACCTGCGGGATCTGGAATGGGGAGTTGACCGTGGGCAGTGTCCTGCCCAGTGCACTGATGATTCCCTCGGTCATCGTCCACCCCTGTTCGTAGCCGAATGGATTCCCGATGGCCTCCACCCGCTGGCCGACTTCCAGCGTGTCGGAATCCCCTGTCTTCACCGGACTGAGAACGCTCGACCGCACATCGACCCTGATGACTGCCAGGTCGCTTTGCGGATCGCGCCCGACGATCTCTGCTTTTGCCCGCGTGCCATCTTTGAATGTGACCAGGATCAAGTTCGGCGTCTGGTCTCCCTCCGACACCACGTGGTTGTTGGTGACGATGTGTCCGTCCTTGTCCCAGACGAAGCCAGAACCGGCGCCTTCTATGCCCGGGTACTCGACGAAAATGTACACAACGGATGGAGAGACATTCCGGTAAACGTACTCCAGACGGGAAGTTTCGGTGTCCTTGCCTTCACCACTTATGACCGCCGGTGGAGCTGGCGTTGGCGTCGCCTGGACGACAAGAGTTGGAGATGGGACGGCTGTCGCTGCCTTGCCGCTGACGCCCGTCCGGTTGATGAAGTACACTCCCCCGGCTATCAGCACGCAGAGAAGCAATGCCAAAAGCAAACCCAGTACCACGATCCATGTTTTCTTCATTGGTAATTTGCTCCTATTTTGAAAATCAGTCCTGGCGTCTGGAAGAAGAGAGCAAAAAAACGTAGTAAAGCATCGTCGAAAGCGTCTGCGCCAGTGCTGCCACGTAGGTCAGCGCGGCCGCTGTCAACACCGCTCTTGCACCTTTGAGCTCATCCCTGTCCAGAGCGTTGAAGGACTCCAGGATCTTCAGCCCGCGCCGGCTGGCGTCGAGCTCCACCGGCAGCGTGACGAGGGCGAAGACCAAGGACATTCCGAAAACCGCTACACCCAACCACGCAACTCCACTCATCCCAATAAACCACCCCAACATGAACAATATCGGCCCCACCCATGCGCTCACCGTCACGGCGGGCACGATGGCACCACGCATCCGGAGTGGAGCGTAGTTCTTTGCATCCTGAAGCGCATGGCCAGTCTCGTGGGCCACGATTGCCAGGGCGGCGATAGTCCTGCCGTAGGCGACGCCTTGAGACAACCTCAGCACTTTGTCTCTGGGATCGTAGTGATCTGTCAGCTCCCCAGGCACTCCCTCGATACCGATATAGCTCAGCCCCAGTGGTCCGAGTATCTGCCGGGCAAAATCCAACCCTGACTGTCCCCTTCTGTTCGGGACTTTGCTGTACTTGCTGTACGCAGACTTCACTTTCCACTGGGCGTAGAAAGTCAGCAAGAGCGCCGGAAGCGCAAATACCAGGTACAGCGGATCGAAATAGAACATCTCTGTATTTCCTCCATGCTTGGCCGCGCCAGCCATAGCCGAGACGCCGCCAAAAGGTTGCATATCTTTGTAATCCAGGCCATCGGAAGCATACGGCATCTTGCCCGGTGTTCTGTGCATCAATAGAGCATCATCTGATTCAGCCACAATTATACATAAATCTGGGAATGGGAACAAGGCCGTAATGCGGTAGGGAAAACGAAGTAATTCCTGGGGGCCCTACGGGCCCCCAGGAATTAACCAGCCTTTCGGGAGGTTCTCGTCAACCCCTGGCAAGCTACAGCACAAGCCCTGTATCGACTGTGACGGCTCCCAGGAGCGTTTTCGGGCCTTGATTTGCTTCGAAATCCCGCGGTAATCAGCAATCCCAAATGCGAACTCGACCGGTTTGCCCGGTGGCGGAGGAGTAGGGGAGACCAGCAGGTCGCCTCTGCTACGGTCTCCTTGCGATAAGATTGCTTGTGCTGTATCATTGCCGCACGAGAAAGACAATGCCTATGAGGAGCCTGAAACCGAGGGAGGGGTGCTATGTTGCCTACAAGAGAAGAGGCATGGAATCTGCTCTGTGAATGGGTACAATCCGAGAG
>WFSD01000250.1 GCA_015486235.1 Anaerolineae bacterium | reverse complement strand
GTTCACGAGCTTGTTCTCCGGGGAGGAACGAATGCGGAGATCGCTGCAAGGCTGCACAAAAGTCCGCGCACGGTTGGTCACCAGTTGTCCGCTGTATTCCGGAAAGTGCGGGTGTTCCTCGGATTATCCCCGGATGATCAGATCGATCGCACCGCGCTGGTGGCGCTCCTCGCACCGTACTTTAGGGAAGATGACCTATATGGCATAGGCGGAACTGCCGATGGCAAAAGGAGAATCATGTAGTAGGATCAAAATCAAGGAGGTGAACGTGTGACAGAAGAGGAGAAAGAACGAATTTACAAGACTGCCTTAGCCGGGTTATTGCATGACATCGGCAAGTTCGGCCAGAGGGCGGGAGAAGTGGGAACAGACGGGAAGAAGGACCATCCTGCAGTCGGAAACAAGTTCGTCAATCAGCACGTTCCAACAAAATGGCGTGGCGCCCTCGCCCCGGTTGGGTGGCACCACGGTGATCCTGAGCACAAAGGTCGTTTAGATGGCTTGGGGTTCCCGGTGAAAGTTGTCGCTCTCGCCGATCGGCTCTCCGCTGGAGAGCGGGAACCACAAGAGAAGGGAGGGTGGCCTAAGCAGATGGTCTCTGTCTTCAACAGAATAGCAATCAATGGTACACTGGATAATGATCTTGCCTATTTACCATTGAAACAGCTCTCACTCTCTCAAGGTAGCATCTTTCCTAAATCACAACCGGACTCCACA
Source organism: Anaerolineae bacterium (assembly GCA_015486235.1). Classification (GTDB taxonomy): domain Bacteria; phylum Chloroflexota; class Anaerolineae; order S016-19; family S016-19; genus S016-19. Next base: position 5,501 of record WFSD01000250.1, on the reverse strand, counting down.
GAGGATATTAACGCGATGTACAGGCAACTATGGGCTTCCTTCTGTGCTGAGGCAGACCTATTAGCACGGGCACATGAATCGGAGGACTCTAGCATCAAAGCGTACCTGGAGAGTATGCTCCATCTTCTACGCCGCTACACCTGGGCGATACCTTCGGCGTTCTACTACGCACGGCCAGATGTATCCCTGTACAGTCACCTACATACAACAGCAGCGTTAAGTGCATGTTTTGCAAAGCAATTTAGCAAAGACGATCCGGTGGACGATCTGCTCAACAGGATCAGAGGTAAGAAGACCGCTGCGTGGCCGCAGTCGCCTCAAGTGGCGACGCTATTGGCCGGTGACATATCGGGAATTCAGAGCTTCATTTATTCGCTCCATCAAACGGCAAAAGCGACCTCTGTTCTCCGCGCGCGCAGCTTCTACATCCAGATGCTCGGTGAATCGGTTGCGCGTTATGTATTACGCCGGTTGGGACTTCCGATGACGAATGCGCTGTACATCGGTGGTGGCGGATTCATCCTTGTTGTCCCACCGATAAGCTCGGGAACTATCGATGACCTATCGCGTCGAATCAATCGGATCCTTCTCCGCGCACACGGAGGGGATCTCTATCTGGCACTGGGCGACGCACCACTTGCTCCATATCACTTCGGTATGGGAGCGATATCCAAGGCATGGAGCGATATTCTGCCACAATCGCTGCAATCGCGGAAGGATCATCGTTTTTCCGAACTTACAGCTGACGAAATACGTATGGTCTTTGCGCCGCAAGGAGCCGGAGGAGATGAAACGAAGCTGTGCTCCATCTGCGGGCAAGAGGCGAATGGACTGGTTGAGGATGAGAAGGATCCCAACATCCGCTGGTGCGGAGCGTGTCGGTCATTCCGCTCTTTGGGAGACAATCTTCGCCGGGCACGCTACCTCACACTGACGCAAATCGGTGAACGGCCACTATCGGAAGAATCGCCCTCTTGGGAAGATACACTACGGGCATTTGGCATGGACGTGAGTGTCTCCGACCAGCCGATTCACAAAAAGAACTCAGTGATATTCAGTCTCACTGGATCTGATGATCCTGCCCCGGGTCCCACAACCGCAACGGGCATCCGCTTCCTCGTGAATACTATTCCTATCTTCAAAAGTGGTGAGCAACTGCCGGAACAGTATAGGGACGATGTCCGCGCTGATGGGGTGAAGCACTTTGGCATTCTCGCTCACCAATCAATGGGGGCATCGTATCTTGGCATCCTCCGTATGGATATGGACAACTTGGGGAAGATCTTCTCACATGGCCTCAGAGAGTACGACTCACTTTCGCGCCGGGCAACACTGAGCTTGCTGACGTCGGTCTTCTTTGAGGGCTGGGTAGGAAAGATAGCAGATGAGCTCGGTGAATCCAGCGGGACGAGGCTTTACGCTGTCTATTCTGGTGGGGATGACCTCTTCTTTGTCGGCGCGTGGGACGCGACACTCGAACTTGCAATGAGGATCAGAAGCGACTTTTCCCGATTCTCAAGCAGTGAAAAGCTGGGAATATCTGGCGGGTTGGTCCTCGTGCATGAAAAGACTCCTCTGTACATTGCTGCAAAACAGGCGGAGGGAGCGGAGAGTGCAGCAAAGCACCTCCGTCCTGAAAAGAATGCCATTTGTTTCCTCAACACCACGGTTCCCTGGGAGAAGTTTAGCTTCTCTCGCAAGGAAGATACGGTGGTCTATTGGGCGAACGAACTTCGTAACCTGATAGATGCCGAACGCCTTCCGCGTGCGTTGTTACATGTTATTCAGGACCTGCATGCTCAATACGTAGACGGGCAGGGAAAGAGAGGAGGCGTAGGACCATGGGTATGGCGGGCGGCCTATTGGTTCCACCGCGCGATTGAGAGAGAGAAGCACGAAACTGGGCGGGAACGGTTACGAACCATCGCAGCGCTCCTATCCGGGGAAAGCTTCGCGAAGAACATCGGATGGCTCGCCCTTGCTGCCCGCTGGGCCGAGCTGGCAACAAGAAAGGAGGGAAACAGTGTATAACCCACGTAATCAGTACAAAAAACCGGTTGCAGTTCTGTCGAAAGAGGACAAAAAGCTGATCTCTCAAATCATCATCGATAAGAACGCAGCCGGAACCCTTGTCAGTTATGCCGATCGGCTTGGCAAGCAGCTAAAGGAGGAAGATCTTAAGGCGAGCCAGATTCGCGCTGTGTTCGATGAAGTGCGCCAAATTGAAGCGCTGTGGCTACAGGATGAAGAGAAGGCCCTGTACAGGGTTCATCTCCTCAAACCAAAGCTCGCCTATCGTGCTGCCAGAGAGAAGAAGGGAGTCCCCGCATTGAAGGAAGTGCTTACTCTGGCAATAGATCTCGTTGTGGAGAAGCGAGAACTGGCCAAAGAGAGATTCCGGAGGTTTACCGAGTTTTTCGAGGCGATCATCGCTTACCACAAAGCACATGGAGGTAAGGACTGATGGATATTCAACTACAGGGAAGACTGTTTATTGGGTTTGAGATCAAGGTGAGCACTGGGCTCCACATCGGCGGATCCGGTGGTGGGATAGAGATAGGCGGAATGGACAATCCTGTCTTGCGAGATCCAATGACGAATGTGCCGTTCATTCCTGGTTCTTCACTGAAGGGCAAGATACGGAGCTTATTGGAGAAGCAACTTGGATTGACCCCCAATCGCCGGATTGGACAGTGCAAAATACATGTCTGTGAGACACAGGAAGCATATAGCAAATGCCCGGTGTGCCAAGTATTTGGCGTTCCAGCCAAGATAGACTTCAACCTCCCTACGAGACTTGTGGTGCGAGACATACTTCTAAGCAAACAGAGCCTAGACGAGCTGGAGGCACTGCCGTTGGATCGTCCCTACACCGAAGTCAAGACCGAGGTGGCCATTGATCGCATCACATCAGCGGCAAATCCTCGTCCGGTTGAGAGGGTTCCCGCAGGAGCGGTCTTTGCCCCAGGAGAGATGGTGTACACAATGTACTCATGCGACGATGACCTGTGCAATATGGAGGTAAGTAACCTCGCTTTTCTCTTTGAAGGGATGGCGTTACTGGAACATGACTACCTTGGTGGGATGGGCTCACGCGGTTCAGGGAAGGTGGTATTTACCAACATCAATATTGAACTACGCAAGCGAGAAGGTTACTTTGATAAAGCGATCTCCATTGGGGAATTCGCCGGTACATCGGATCTTGTTGCCGACAAATCCACCGTGCAAAACAAGATAACTGAAGCCCTCAGCCTCTAGGAGGCGACCGTGCAAGTTCAGATATATCGATTGATGTTCGACAACGGCTTCCACCTCGGAGCGCATGGGATCGGCACCGAGTCTGTTCGAGCGACTATTCCCGCCGATACGTTGTTCTCAGCGCTCCTTTCTACGTGGATCCGGCTTGGTGGTGATCCAGCAGATTGGGCATCGGCATTCCCGCGCACGAGTGACGGAGGTTACATTACCGCTGATCCTCCATTCCTGCTGACATCAGCTTTCCCCTACGCAGGGGGTACACTGTTCTTTCCACGGCCCCTATCGTTAAGTCTCCCCGACCTCTCCCCCGATGATATAAAGGATTGGAAGAAAGTCAGGTTTATCTCGGAACCGCTGTTCTGGAAAGCGATTCATGGCGAAGACCTGACAGGCATATGGCCTACCGATTGGAAACATAAGCATATGCAGTTATTGCAGAATGGGTCCGTTCTCATCTCGGCGAAAGCTGTAGGGAATATCCCTGCACAGATCTGGCAAGAAGAGAAGCTCTCTCGAGTTACCCTCGATCGAACTAATCTCTCTTCGAACCTCTACGCAGTGGGTAAAGTGACGTTTGCTCCCGACTGTGGGCTGTGGTTCGGCGTGACCTGGCGCAGCCCTGACCGTGGCTGCGGGGGGATCAAATTTACTGAGGCGTTCGAGCATGCCCTTGTAGAGCTATCCGTATCAGGGCTAGGTGGGGACCGCAACATGGGGCAAGGTGCGTTCACTTATGAATTATTGGACGAAATTTCACTGCCGAAGCCGGTCCCGCAACATCCAGCCCTCCTCCTCTCCCGCTATCACCCACGTGCTGATGAACTCCCATCAGTTCTCCGTTCGGCGGCTTCTTACAAACTAGAATCACACAGCGGTTGGGGAGAGTCACCCGGCGGCCAATTTCGCCGCAGGAAAGTGCAGTTCGTAGCAGAGGGTTCGGTCCTTGCACCGCCGAGCGACGTCCCGTTGGGCGAGTTGATCGACCTATCCCCTATGACAACAGCTGGCGAGCCACTGATAGGGCACCCTGTTTGGCGTTACGGTGCAGCATTTCTCGTTGGGTTAGGAGGTGCACGATGATCCATCAGATAAAGATCACCCTGACAACCCTTACCCCGCTACATATCGGCACGGGACGTGTGCTTACCCGTGACTTTGACTTTAAGTCATATGCGGGCGTCACCTATCGTTTAAGCGAGGAGGGGATAATAGATGCTCTATACGCCCGCGATCCTAAGCTGACTGAGCAGTTGATGCGCACCCCTCCCGGCCAGCTCCTGAAGCCGGCCGACCTCGATCTAAATTCACCCTTTGTCCGTTATGCCGTACAAGGGCAGCCACAAGGCCGCGAGTTTCGTGAGCAGATAAAGGATGTGCATGATAGACCGTATCTGCCTGGATCAAGCCTGAAGGGGGCGTTGCGTACCATTCTCACATGGCATGGATGGAAGGAGAATGATCTGTCCTTGAGCTCCGTGCGTCTGGGCTACAAGAACAAATACGCTGCGCAGAACATCGAAGCCGAGATCTTCGGGCGTGATCCGAAGAATGGTCGTCACAGTCCGCACCATGACTTTCTGCGTGCGCTGCGGATCGCGGATTCCTACCCCGCATCCTCCGACTCATTAGTCATCGAACAGGTGCAAGTTCTATCAAAGAGTAAGTCTGGTGCCCCGATCTCTGTTGAGGCAGTTAAGGAAAAGACAAAGTTCAGGCTGCGCGGATCGCTTGATGACTCACTCTTCTCCAGTTGGGCTGGTAGAGAGCGCGGTTTTCCGCTCCCCCATGCAGACTGGCTTCACAAGATACCCGAGATCGCCCGTGCCCGTGCCGCCGAGCGGATCGAGCGCGAGCTCTCTTGGTGGCAGGGACGGGCCGAACCGTCGAAGTTGAGGGAGATACGTTCCACCCTTCAGAGTGAATCGGACTCTTCCTTCCCGCTCCAACTCGGATTCGGCACCGGCTGGGAAGGGACGACGATCGGCGCACCACTTAAAATGGATACGGGTTGGCCTGAGGTCTACAACTTACGGGACAAGCGTGGGATAAGATGGTTTAAGCACAAATTACATAATCCTCTGGATTTCCCCGTATCCCGGCGGGTGATCGTGCGCGACCAAAGTCACGTCACTCCCCTTGGTTGGGTCTGGGTTACATGGAAGGAGGAACAATGAACAAAGTCCTCGCCATCACACTGGGCGGATCGTCGGAGCCGATCATCGCCTCTATAAAGGCTCACGATC
>WFSD01000249.1 GCA_015486235.1 Anaerolineae bacterium | reverse complement strand
CTCTGGAATACGCTACTCCAGCATCGGTGTACCAGGGTGGTGTGGAGGTGGTGGGAGTCATGGTAAAAACATTGGTCCCAGCGAAGCAAATCCTGGGGGTGTAACATCCAAATTCCCCCTTTTCACTGTAAACTTTTTTCAGGACGGCTCAACGAAAGCCACCCAATGGCCCCTCCCTTGCCCGCGGCAGTGGGAGATGGAGAGGTTGGGGTAGGTGAGGGTCCGCGTCGAGCCGCCCAAGCCGCTCGGAGGTGACTCTGTCGAGGTGCGAGGGGTACGACTTTTCGAGATTCAACGCGTGCTGCGCCCAGTAGCAGCTCCCCTGACTGACGGTGAGCCCATGTAGTGCCCCTCTCGAGAGAAGTGCCTCGTCAGATGACCTGCTTCCCTTCGCGATCTGCGAAATCGGCGAAATCTATCTGCGGGAACGGGTTATCCGCATCGGAGACCCAACGCAGGAACTCACGGTCGTCGTCGGTGAGGACGCCGGAGCGCGCAATCGCCGCCAGCCTGTGGAACCGGGCCAGGTGTCCCTGGAACCGGGCAACGGCGTAATCCCTGGCCTGCCCCGTGGTCACCAGGAAGGGCCAGTCGCTGGACTGGAGGAGCACCTGCTCCCTGGCGATCTGCGCCAGCACCTGGGCCATCTCCCCTTCAGCGTTGGGATACATGGCGACGACTTCCTCCATCTCCCGCTCCGCCCTGTGGATCAGGGGCCACATCCACTCCGTATCCGGGTTGAGCCACGTCCAGTGACCGCCGCCGTTCCCCCAGGAGCTCTCCGGGATGTCCAGGGACTCCGTGGGAGGGTGGGCGTCCAGGTACTCCCCGGCGGTGGTCAGTTCCACTTCCGGATGGTCGCTGAGGCGTCGGAGCACCTCTTTCAGCCACGAGATCCCCTCGAACCACCAGTGGCCGAAGAGTTCCGTGTCGTAGGCGGAGACGATGATCCCATACTCCCCCGTCCGACCCGCGAAGTCGGCCAGCCTGTCCCGCACCAGATGGGTGAAATGGTCGGCGTGGCTTTGTACCTGCCCGAGCGCCCGCTCCGGGTCGTAGAGGGCTTTCTGCCCCAAATCCACCTGCGCCCCGGTTATGCGCCAGTACTGAAGGCCGGAACGGTCATCCTTCCGATGGAACTCCCGGTACAGGTAGTCGCCGGGGTAGCCGTGGGACGCCGACCACACCTGCAAGCCGGTGCCCTCGTCCCTGCCGAAGACCGCCACTTTCACGTCCCGGACGTAGTACGGCCGGAAAGTAGTGCCTCGTTTCGCCAGCCTGCCCGTGTCCACGTACTCGACAGCAATTCGCTTCGGGATCGCCCCGTAAGGGCCGACCGCATCTCCGGCGGCTTTGCCCACCAGCGCCCCTCCCTGGATCACGTGGGTGTCGGTGAAGAAATAGCGGATGCCAAATGCGGCCAGGAACTCCTCTAGCCCGGGCTTGCGGTAGAGATCCCCGTCGGGTCCAGGCTGCATGAAAGTAGGCCTGTAGGCGCACTCCGGCAGCCAGATGCCCCTGGGAACCCGCCCCATGTGCCGGGTGGTGGTCTCCACGCCGGTCTTGAGCTGCCCCCAGATGGAAGAATCCCGCTCCAGCAGCGGCAGATACCCGTGGGTGGCGGCGCTGGTGAGCACGTCCAGCACCCCCATGTCCTGCAGCCGCCGGAAGGCCCCTACCAGGTCGCGGGAGTACCGGTTCCGGAAGGAATCCAGCAGGCCCCGGAACCAGTCCCGGTACCATCGGGCCAGGTAGAGGAGATGATCCCGCTCCCGCTGGACCAGCACTGCCGCTGCCTCGTCCACCGGTATTGGGGCAGGCGGGAGACGGCGTTTCTCCTCCGGCGAGAGGGCATCGTAGAACTTCCAGGCTCGCTCCTCGTCAGTGGGAGGCTTCTCCGCCTCTTCTTCCAACGACTCTGCCACAGCTTTCTCCTGCTCCTCCGGCATCAGGTCGAGGACGGCGTTCAGCCACCGTGCCAGGGCGGTGTCGTGGGCTTCCCGCCACTCCTCCAGAACAGGACGGCTGAACCGCTCGATGTCCCCTTCGGCCAGTGCAATCCGCTCTTCCAGGTAGAACTCGAAATGCCGGAGTACGTCCTCGTCCGCAAGCTGTTCCAGCAGGATCGGCGTGAGGCCGATGGTGAGCTTCGGTTTGTACCCTTCCTCCACCAGGTCGTAAAGGGCGTCCAACAGCGGAATGTAGGTTTCTGCCATGGCTTCGTGAACCATCTCCTCGCCGTGGGGCCAGCGCCCCGCTTTCCGCACGTAAGGTAGATGGGTGTGAAGCACGAACACGAATGCACCAAGTTTTCGGCCCATGCGCTCAATTCCTCCTCTGTCTGCTCGATTAAGTCGTGAACACGGGCCTTCGGCCCAGCTTCACGATTCCTGTGTGCCATTGTAGCACACCGCCGCGTGACACAGCAAAGCCCCGGCTTTCCACCGGGGCTTTCTTGCAAGGCGGAGAGGGTGGGATTTGAACCCACGAGGGCTGTAAGCCCTACGCGCTCTCCAGGCGCGCGCACTCGGCCGGACTATGCGACCTCTCCATACACCAAAATTATAACCGGAACCATGGAAAAATCAAAATCCAGGTGGGGGCGACCTGCAGAGGGTTGCTCCGAAATCCCAAAGTGCAATTCCACTTGCCAACATACCTCAAATAGGATAGAATTAAATTGCAAGTTTTGGACTTTTGGAAATGGTTGCCTTACCTGCAACAGGTGGCACCTAGAAAACCGGGCAAATCATGGTAAATGAATCAGGCTGTGCTGACGGGTGTGGTTCAGTCAGCTGGAATTGACCTGTAGCATGGTCCAACGGAAAAGGCTTTGAAAATGGCAAACAAGCAAATGGACAAGCAGAAGATGTTGGAGCTGACCCTTGCCAACTTGCGGAAGCGGTTCGGTGAGGGGGCAATTATGCGCCTGGGAGAGGCATCACACCTGCAAGTGGATGCAATTCCCACAGGGTCGCTATCTCTGGATGTTGCGCTGGGAATCGGGGGGGTACCTCGCGGAAGGGTAACGGAGATATACGGGCCGGAGTCCTCCGGCAAAACCACACTCTGCCAGCACATCATCGCTGAGGCCCAGAAAATGGGCGGCACGGCGGCGTTCATCGACGTGGAACATGCGCTGGACCCTACCTACGCCGAGAAATGCGGCGTGAACCTGGACGATCTCTACATCTCCCAGCCGGACACCGGGGAACAGGCCCTGGAAATCGCCGAGTCTCTGGTGCGCTCCGGGGCGATAGACGTGGTGGTCATAGATTCCGTGGCTGCCCTGGTGCCAAGGGCGGAGATCGAAGGGGAGATGGGGGATGCGCACGTGGGCCTTCAGGCCCGCCTGATGAGCCAGGCACTCAGGAAGCTGGCTGGGGCTATCAAGGCTTCCAATACCGCCATGATCTTCACCAACCAGATCCGCCATAAGATCGGCGTTTTCTTTGGTAGCCCAGAGACTACCTCGGGCGGGTTGGCGCTCCGATTCTACGCGTCCGTCCGAATGGACATCCGCAGAATCGAAGCGATAAAAGACAAAGGTGTGGCCATCGGGAACCGTACACGCGTCACCGTCAAGAAGAACAAGGTCGCCCCGCCGTTCCGGATCGCAGAATTCGATGTGCTCTACAATGAAGGGATTTCCAGGTCCGGCGAGGTCTTGGACATGGGCGTGAACATGGACATCATTGAGAAACGTGGATCTTACTATTTTTACAAAGGAGGCCGCCTTGGTCAGGGGAGAGAAGTGGTGCGAAACTACCTGAAGGAAAATCCGGCCCTGTTGACGGAGATCGAGAACCAGATTCGGGAGGGTCTGGGCCTGCCTCTGCGCCCTATGCCGGGGCCCGTGGCCGTGGTAGAGGCTGAGGAGGCGTAGGCTCCCCTGTGGCCGGGAAAGTGACTGCCCTGCGGATGCAAAAGCGCAGGAAGGACTGGGTGAATGTGTTCGTGGATGGGAAGTACGTTTTTGCTCTCCCCGATGTAAAAGCAGCTGGTTTGCACTCAGGCCAGTATCTTTCCGATGAGGAGATCGCCAAATGGCGGAAGGTGCAAGCTAACGAGAAAGCCTACGAGCAGGCTGTGCGATTGCTGGGCAACCGCCCCCGCAGTCGGTACGAGATACGACAGCACCTTAGGAAGAAAAAGGTAGCCCCGGAAGCGATAGAGTCTGTCATCCAGAGGCTTGACGCCGCCGGGTATTTGGATGACGAGGCCTTCGCCCGGTTCTGGGTGGAGAACAGGCTGCAATTTTCCCCCAGAGGCAGAAGAGCGTTGCGATACGAACTACGCCAAAAGGGCGTGCCAGGTGATACGATAAAACAGGTGCTAGAAAACCTGCTGGAAGGTGAAAACGAGGAAGAATCGGCCCTGGACGTTGCGACGGTGTATGCACGCCGGTGGAAGGGAACAGATTACCAATCCTTCCGCCGAAAAATCGGCGGGGTTTTATCCCGTCGGGGGTACGATTATAGCATTATCCAGAGCGTCGTCCGGCGTCTATGGAATCAGAGAAGCGAAACGCCAGAGGACGACGAGTGAGATGCGGGCACTGAAGTGCTCGGCTTGACAAACAGGCGGATAGCCTGTCTACACATATTCTACACATACAGGTGAAAGCAGATGTTTTATGGAGAGAGACTCATTGTTGTCGAGATCGTTCTGCTACTCATCGTCGGTGCTCTCTCCTTTGCCTTAGGATATCTGACGTACAAGACACGTCAGCGGGATAAACTCAGAGCCGCACAGGAGGAGGCGGACCGTATCCTTGAGGAGAATAAGGCAAAAGCCCGTGACATTGTCCTGGCAGCTAAAGATGAAGCGCTGAAGATTCGTAATGCTGCCGGGGTGGAGGTCGAGCGCCGGCGGCGGGAGTTACAGAAGCAAGAGGAGAGGATTCAGCGGCGGCTCGAAACGCTGGACGGGCGTTTGGAGCGACTGGATGCCAGGGAGAAAAGGCTGGCGCAGCGCCAGTCCAAACTGGATAAAGATGCGGCAGAAGCGGAGAATCTTCTAGAGAGGCGGAGAGCTGAGCTCGAGAGGGTGTCCGGCCTCAGCAGCGAGGAAGCCAAATCGCTTTTGCTGGACGAAGTCGCAAAAGAGAGCAGACAGGAAATGGCTCGCCTCATCCGTGAGGCCGAGGCCAGGGCAGAGGCGGAGGCAGAGCGACGCGCTGGCAAGATAATCGCCACGGTTATCGAGCGCGTCGCCTCGGACTACGTCTCCGAAGCAGTGGTCACTACCGTGCCTCTTCCTAACGATGAGATGAAAGGGCGGGTCATAGGTCGCCAGGGACGGAATATCCGGGCTATCGAAGAGGCAACCGGGGTCGATTTGATCGTGGACGACACGCCGGAGGCGATCACCATATCCAGTTTTGACCCTGTGCGCCGAGAGGTTGCCAGGTTAGCCCTGAGCAGGTTGGTGCAGGATGGCCGCATCCACCCGGGACGGATCGAGAAGGAGGTAAAGCGGGCCAGAAATGAGGTGGAAGCCATCATCCAGGAAGCGGGCGAGAACGCCCTCGTGGAGCTCGGCATACACAGGCTTCACCCGGAGTTGGTCAAGCTCATCGGCAGGCTGAAATATCGCACCAGCTACGGGCAGAACCAGCTGGCACATTCCATCGAGACGGCACACATCGCCGGAATGCTGGCTGCAGAGCTTGGCGGCGATGTTCGGGTCGCCAAAATGGGCGGCTTGCTTCACGATATTGGCAAAGCAGTGAGCCATGAGAATGACGGCCCGCATGCCAAAGTCGGCGCTGAAATCGCCAGACGCTACAAGGTGCCTGAACCTGTGGCACATTGCATCGAGGCACATCACCACGAGGTAGAACCCGAAACCCTGGAAGCGGTCATCGTGGCAGCGGCGGATGCCATCTCTGGCGCCAGACCGGGTGCCCGCAGAGAGTCGCTCGAAAGCTATATCCGGCGGGTCACCGCGCTGGAGGAAATTGCCAAGTCTTTCCGAGGAGTGCAAGAAGCTTTCGCTATCCAGGCAGGACGCGAGCTGCGCATCATCGTCAGACCTGATGTAGTGGATGACTACGGAATCATCCAGCTTTCCAAAGAGATAGCGAAGAAAGTCGAGGAGAACCTGGAATATCCCGGACAGATCAAGGTTTTGGTCATTCGGGAATCCAGGGCGGCCGAATACGCCAAGTAAGGATCGGGGCGGCGCCATGCGTCGCCCCAGAGTTCCGCCCAGTCGACGTTTGGGTCAATTGGTGTTGGTATACTGGAGTGCTTTCGTATCCAATTTGCGTCGAGCGGACGCGGGAGCCTGTACTCAAAGCGGAACATCTGGCGGAGGCGAGCATATCGCCAGCGCCTCATAGCCCATACATCGCAGCCACGTGCCAAGACGTTTTTGTGAGTATCTGGAACCCCTGGGACTCAACATTGGTGACTATCGTCAGCAAGTTCTCGTCTTCGAGTCAGTTTACGCAAAATGTGTAACAGCGACCGGGAGGTTCAAAATGGATATCATCAAAGTGTCAGCTCACTCACGATCTACCGCTGTCGCCGGTGCCATTGCGGGGGTCATAAGGGAAACCCAACATGCAGATGTACAGGCGATCGGCGCTAGCGCCGTCAACCAGGCCGTTAAAGCAGTGGCCATTGCCAGAGGGTACCTGAAGGACGACAACATCGACGTGGTAGCAATCCCCATGTTCATCGAGGTGGACATAGGGGGGCAGGAACGTACAGCCCTGCGGATCACCGTGGAGCCGCGTTGCGCTCCTTGTGGAGAAGAAGAAAAAGAAAGCTGACGTGGCCAGCCATTTCGGGTGATCGCTGGCTCTCTTTCCCAAACCCAGTCCGTGAGTCTCCCTTCGAACTCCTTAGGACAGGATCGGGCGCGATAACCGCTGCTCGTCCTGGGTGCTTGCAGGAGCATTCGGAATATCTTCCCAAAAAGTGGAGGAAACCCTTGTCGTTAGTCTGGGCGGGCACGAAACCCGCCATCCAGAGTGTCTCCTTATTTCTTCTCCTCCTTCCCCGACGTCGTGGAAGGAGGTTGGGACGTGGCGGAGGCCGGTAGGCACGACACGCCTGAGTTGTCCCATGCCCGGTCGGACCACACCACAACCCGAACCTGGCGGATTGGCATGCCCCAGCCGCGCACGCTAAGGCAGGCTGGAACGTGCGTTTGTGCACCAGGATTGCCGCACACTGACATCCTCGTTCAGTGCTCTTACAGGGGGTGACGCCATGATCAGTGAGGAAATCAAAAAACGGGTGGAGGCGCTGCGCAGAGCCATAAATTACCACAACTACCGATACTATGTCCTGGACAGCCCTGAAATCAGCGACGAAGAATTCGATGCCCTGATGCTGGAGCTCCAAAGGCTGGAGGAACAGTATCCAGAGTTGGTGACGCCTGACTCCCCAACCCAGAGGGTAGGCGGAGCTCCCGCCGAAAAATTCCATAAAGTCAGACACCCTGTCTCCATGCTCAGTTTGCAGGACGTGTTCGACCAGGCGGAGTTGCGGGCGTGGCGGGATCGGGTGTTCAAGCTCCTGACTCCAGACGAGATAGCCTCTCTTCGATACGTCGTGGAGCCGAAAATAGACGGCTTGACGGTGGTGCTCCACTACGAGCATGGTTTGTTCACCCTGGGTGCAACCCGTGGGGATGGGGCCGTAGGTGAGGATATCACCACCAACCTGCGGACGGTGAAAGCTCTCCCCCTCAGGATACCGGTGCAGGACAGGGGAGAGACTGCACCGGCTCGTCTGGTGGTCCGGGGTGAAGCATACATCTCCATCGAGGATTTCCGCAGGCTCAACGAGGAGCAGGAGGCAAAGGGACTGAAGACTTTCGCCAATCCCAGAAACGCTGCGGCCGGTTCCCTGCGCCAGCTCGATCCTCGCATCACCGCCCAGAGGCCCATCAGCCTTTGGACGTACCAAGCGGTTTTGGTCGATGGAAAGAACATCCACACCCAGTGGGAGGCGCTGGAGTACCTGAGGCGCCTGGGGTTCCCTGTCAACCCGCTGAACCGGCTTTTCGACGATTTCGACGAGATGGCCTCCTACTGCGTCTCCTGGGAGAGCGAAAAGGAGAACCTCCCTTACGAGGCTGACGGTCTGGTCATCAAGATAAACGATTTTGGGATCCAGCAGAAGCTGGGAAGTGTGGGCAAAGCCCCGCGCTGGGCCGTTGCCTACAAATATCGCAGCCAGGAGGCAATCACCAAACTGCTGGACATCCGGGTGAATGTGGGGCGGACGGGCGTCCTGACCCCATATGCTGTACTGGAACCGGTGCAAATTGGCGGGGTTACGGTCAGCAAGGCTACCCTCCACAATTACGACTACATCAGGGAGAAAGACATACGCATTGGCGATCTGGTGGTCGTCATGCGTGCCGGCGAGGTAATTCCTCAGGTGGTGAGACCGGTGAAAGAAGCCCGCACTGGCGAAGAGAAAATCTTCACCATGCCGGACAGATGTCCCATCTGCGGCGAGCCGGTCGTCCACCCGGAGGGCGAGGTCGCCTACTATTGCGTCAACGCGGCGTGCCCGGCCCAACTCGCTCGGGGCATAGAACATTTTGCCTCCAGAGATGCGATGGATATCGCTGGTTTGGGGGAGAAGCAAGCGCATCTCTTCGTGGAACTGGGCCTGGCTAATGACATCGCCGATCTGTATTATCTGAGGCCGGAGCATCTGCTGTCTCTGGAAGGCTACGGCGAGAAAAGAGTACAAAACCTCCTATCAGCGATCGAGGCCAGCAAGGACCGCCCGCTTTGGCGGCTTGTCAACGGGCTTGGGATAAAGTTCGTGGGTGCTGAAGTAGCGCGCATTCTGGCGGAGCGCTATCGCTCGGTAGACGCTCTGATGAAAGCCCCCAGGGAAGAACTGGAGGAGATTCCGGGGATTGGCCCCAGGATTGCCACCAGTGTGGTGGAGTGGTTCAAACACGAGACCAACCGCCGGGTGATTCAGAAGTTGCGGGCCGCCGGGGTGCGGATGAGCGAAGAGCAGGCGCCGGAAGAGGTCGAGGAGAAAAAACCGCTGGAAGGGCTGACTTTCGTCATAACGGGCACGCTTCCCGGCGCCTCCCGCCAGGAAGCGAAAGAGATGATACAGCGGTACGGCGGCAAAGTGACCGACTCCGTGAGCAGGCGCACCAGCTATCTGGTAGTCGGCGAATCCCCGGGCAGCAAGCTGGAGAAAGCGAGGAAACTAGGTGTTCACACCATATCCTTCGACGATCTCCGGCGGATGGTACGGGGAGGGAAGTAGATGCGGGGCTTGCCGCGCCCCCTACTCAGGAGGAGATGCACGTGCAGTTTTCGGAGATAAATGGCGAGACCAAACTTGTGGGGATCATGGGGTGGCCTGTAGCCCACACCCTCTCCCCAATCATGCACAACGCAGCGTTCCGAGCCCTGGAGATGAACTGGCGGTACGTTCCTCTGCCCGTGCGCCCCGCTGATCTCCGCGATGCCATGGTCGGGCTCCGGGCCCTCGGTTTCCGCGGGGCCAACCTGACTGTGCCCCACAAAGAGACCACAATTCCGTTCCTGGATGGGATTGGTGAGGCGGCCGGGGCGATCGGTGCTGTGAACACTGTGGTCGTCCGTGACGACGGTTCCCTTTTCGGCGAGAACACCGATGCCATCGGGTTCCGGGACGATTTCGGGACGCTCCGGGTGAAGCTGGCAGGCCGGAAGGCGTTGGTGCTGGGTGCCGGAGGGGCCGCCAGGGCTGTGGTTTACGTGCTCCTGTCCCAGGGAGCAGAGGTTTGCATTCTGAACCGGTCTCCGGGCCGGGCAGAGCATCTGGCCGCGGAGATGGCGGCTAAGCTTGGTGGGAACGCCTGCTCCGGCCCACTGAGCCAGATTGCCGAGATGGCTTCGTGGGCCGAGATAGTGATCCAGGCGACCCAGGTCGGCATGTGGCCTGCGTCGGATGCCAGCGTATGGCCTGACGGCGTGCCGTTCCAGCCGGGTCAGGTGCTCTACGACGTGGTCTACAGGCCGGAGGAGACCAGGATCATGAAGCAGGCCAGGGCTGGAGGCGCCATGGCATTCAACGGGCTTGGTATGCTCCTGCGGCAAGGTGGGGCAGCGTTCCGGCTCTGGACAGGGCGCACCCCGCCGCTGGAGGTTATGGAAGCAGCAGTGCGGCTGGGGTGGCAGTGATGAGCAATGGTAAGGCCGGGTAGCGGAAGGCCGCGCTTTCCGCTACCCAGGACGGCAAGATCGTCCTTCGCTCCCTCAGTCGCCGGAAGGAGGCAAGGGCTCGTCAGTCTCAGAGGGAGGCACGGAGGGGGGTGGCTCGACTGGCGGTGCGGGGGGTAGTTCCGACGTCACAGGGCTCCGCCCATACCCTCTGGTGCCCAGGTGGGTCAGGATCGCCGCTCCGGTGCCCATCATCACTGCCACGGCGGTTATCGCCCAGCCGATGCACGGAATCTTGCCCAGGAGGGCAAGAAAGATCGCCCCTACCGCTGCGGATAGAACCGGCACCGGGTCTTCCACGCTTAGCGCCACCAGGATTCGGTCTCCCAGGATGTACCCTACAGCCAGCCACCCCACGACTGTCAGCACGATCAGCAAGAGCCATAGGAGCAGGCCGAAAGGTATCAGTAAGATCAGCACGATCATCACCAGCCCCAGGGGGAAGCCCAGCGCCAGCGCCAGGAACCCGACTCCCAGACTTGGAATCAGCTGCTTCACCGACGTCTCGCCTATTTGCCGCAGTTCATTCGGCCAGATAGCCGCTACAGCGACCGCCAGGAGGAGCAAGAACACGAGCAAGAGGGTGAACTTCACCAGACTCCAGAAAAGGGCTACTCCTGTCATTGGATGGGCGAGCGAGAAGGTGAAGGGGGAGAGCCAGATGCGAAGATGTCCTTTGGGAAAGGACCATGGCAGGTTGTTTGGCCCCTTTACCACCCGCTCGGCATAGTAATCGGTGCCCTTCAGATTGGTGGCGGGGCCCAGTGCCAGGTTCCCGTTGATCCTTGTCCCTCCGGTCAGTTCGACAGAGCCTCCGGCAGCGCTCACATCGCCGTTGACAGTGACCCCATTCATGTGCAGGGAGGCTCCCATCATTGCTATGTCGCCGTTCACATGCACTTCTTTCTTTAGCGTGGCAGTGCCTCCGGCGAGGACCATGTCGCCGTTTATGGTAGCACCTTGCTCCACGGCGGTGGTACAATTTACCAGCACCAGGTTCCCGTCGATTGTCCTCCCCGCCTCGACGCGGTACGTCTGCCCCCACAGTACTACATCTCCTCTGCTGGTCTCCGTCCCGGCATTCGGGGCAGCGATACCCGCGACGGGCAGGGACACCAACAGCATCAGAACGAAAGCCAAAATCAGAAACTTCTTCACCTTTGCCTCCTTACATGCATATTTTGGCGTGGTTCGAAAGATCCATTCCCCATCTTGACAAATCTGCTGAGACACCGCGGGCCAATTTCCCCCTTCGGGAGAGCGAAGCAATTCCTGGGGCCCGTAGGGCCCCCAGGAATCCCCAGAACCGTTATCGCTCTACGTCAACCCCAATGGCAAGTAGCAGATCGCTTCAGAAGCGTCGAGAACGCCCCTGAAACGGTTTCGTGCTTTCGATTTGCTTCGAAAGCCCCCTTCGCCGACCTGGAGGGGGGCGGTTCGAAATGAGTCATGCACATATTTTCGATGCCCCGCTGTTTCTCATAACACCCTTAGAGCAAGCCAATGCCTTCGCCCGACGATCACCCCGACAATGGCGACTGCCAGAGCTGTGTACAGGACTGCCGCGAATGCCAGGGGTACGGCAAAGCCCTGGAGCACCACAGCTATCGCTCCTGCCCAGACCATCCACACCCGAAAAGCAACCTGCACCACCTGGATCCCGGAAAGGGCGAGATCAATGGTGAGATCTATCCACGCCGGGTGGTACGCCAGGTACCACGTGATCACCCCAGTAAGCAATATGCCGGAGAGGAACACCCCTCCCGTCCATGCCAGCCCCCACCACAGTGGTATCGCCCAGGGGGACATGGTTGGCAGTCTGCCCAGCACCGAGTCCGCGAATCCCGCCGGGGGGCTCTCCAGAGGCATGCTCCGCAGAAAAGCGTCCATCTCCAGCCAGCGTTCCCACTCCCTGCGGATTTCCGGGTGCCCGGCGAAAGCTTCTTCCATCGTTTTCCGTTCTTCCTTCGTGATTTCCCCATCCAGGAACTTCGAAAAAAGCACTTTCTCGTCCATGTCCTTTGCTCCATTAAGCCAGGTCCAGGTGCTCGGCCAGGAAACGCCGGGCCCGGTAGAGCCTGTTCCTGACGGAACCTTCGGTTACCCCCAGCACTTCCGCCATTTCCCGGTACGACATCCCTTCCCAGTAGCGGAGGGTCACCGCTGCCCGGTCGGCCGGAGGCAAAAGCAGCAGCGCTTCCTGCACGATTCGGGCCTGTTCGTCCGTCACCACCCTTTCCTCGACGTCCGGCATCCTGCCCTGCTGCTCGCCCAGGGGGGAGTCTTGCTTCCTGCGCCGGAGGCCGTCCACGCACCGATGGTGGACGATGCTCAGGAGCCAGGTCTTGAAAGGACGGCGGTCGTCGTAGCTGTCCAAATGGCAATATGCAGCCAGGAATGCCTCCTGGGCCATGTCTTCGGCATCCTGCCGGTTCCCCATTATCCGGTACGCCAGGTTGAAAGCACTGGCCTGGTATTTCAGTACCAGCGATCCAAACGCCGACCTGTCTCCACCAAGCGTTCGCCGGATGAGTTCCGCCTCCGACTTTTCTGAATGTGTTTGTGTCATGCCAGATTATGGCTCCTTGGATGCCCAGCAAGTGGCTGTCCGACTTGCTTCCACATCTATAATACGCAAAAACAGCGGTTTTGTCTCATTTGAAGGCGGGTATCGTCGGGGAATTCGAAGCAATTCCTGGGGGCCCTACGGGCCCCCAAAAATTACTTCGCTCTCCCTCGTCGCAGGATCCTTTGACATCGCTTGTCGGAAATGTTATCATGTTGCTGAATGGTTACCATAACAGTGGGGTATCCTCTCAAGAAACTGGAGGAACCCTTGTCATCCGTCTGGACAGGCACAAGGCCCACCCATGCTCAAGATGTCAACGAAGCGCATTTTGTTGATGAATTACGCGGTTGGACTTTCGACAAGCCAGGAATGGAAACGCTTCAGAAATTGACGGATCAACCGTCGGAATTCGAATGCCGCCCAGAATGCTGAGAAGATACACGGCAGGATTGCGGCGACGATTTGTCGAGGGGTCGAAATCATCATCGGATGCGCTGTGGGCGGGCCGGCCAGCCTGCTCCACGGCACCTCGATCAGTTTAGTGGAATCTGCCTGGCAGCACCACGCTCGATCATGGTGCTGCCGACATAGGTTTAGGAGGGAGAGATGCTGGAACACCTGGAGGAATACCACCGCCCGCGCGACCTGCATCAGGCTCTGGAACTGCTCCGCAGAAAAAGGATAAATACTGTGCCGCTGGCAGGTGGCACGAATCTTGCCCTCTCCAGAAGCCCAAGGCTGGAGGCGGTCGTAGATCTGAGCGAGCTCGTTTTGGACTTCGTCGGAATCGGCACGACGATCAGGCTGGGCGCCATGGTGCGCCTGCAAACGATGGTCCGGGCATCCGAGATACGGGACATCGCCGGAGGTGTCCTGAGCGAGGCAGCGAGACGGGAAGCGGCGTACACCGTCAGGAACATGGCGACCGTCGGAGGCACTGTCGCCGTGGCGGAATCCACGTCCGAGCTATTGCCTTTGTTCCTGGCACTGGATGCATCCCTGGATCTGGACGGAGGCGAGGCGATCGTGCCGCTGGCAGAGTACCTCACCAGGAAATCCACCTACATGCACCGTCTGATCACAGCGGTAATCTTCCCCAACCCCCAGGGCATGGGCGTGGGAACGTACCGGGTGGCGAGGTTGGAGAGCGACGAGCCTATCCTGACGGCAGCAGCCGTGGTGAAGCGGGATGGCGATAGGGCATCGCTGGTCCGTCTTGCCATGGGTGGAATCCAGCGGAGGCCGATCAGGCTGCTGGAAGTGGAAGGGAAAATGCTGGCGGCAGGAACAATTGATGGGATGCTGGAGGTTCTGCCGGAGGTGAGCAAGGCCGTGACCCATCGGGGGAACCTGAGGGCTAGCGCCGAGTACAGAAAAGAGGTCGCTCCCGTGGCCGCTCGCCGCGCTCTGCTGGCAGCCTGGGGCGAGTGAGGGTAGGAGGTCTTCATGGAGATACATTTGATTGTAAATGGAGAGCCAAAAACCTGGCAGGTGAAGCCAGGAGACGTGCTCCGGGACGTCCTCCGGCGGGAAGGCTACTACAGTGTGAAATACGGGTGCGAGACCGGCACGTGTGGTATGTGCACCGTGCTGTTCGACGGCAGGGCGGTGCGGTCGTGTCTGGTGCTGGCTCCTCAGGCCGATGGTCACGTCATCACCACTGCCGAGGGATTGGCCGACGGGCCGAAGTTGCACCCGCTCCAGGAGGCATTCGTCGAAGAAGGGGCTGTCCAATGCGGCTACTGCGCTCCGGCAATGCTCCTGACGGCAAAATCGCTCTTGGACGAGGATCCTGATCCACCCGACTCGGAGATAAAGGATGCTCTGTCCAGTGTCCTCTGCCGGTGCACTGGCTACGTGAAGCAGGAGAAAGCAGTCAAGAAGGT
Organism: Anaerolineae bacterium; assembly: GCA_015486235.1. Taxonomy (GTDB): domain Bacteria; phylum Chloroflexota; class Anaerolineae; order S016-19; family S016-19; genus S016-19. Next base: position 353 of record WFSD01000249.1, on the reverse strand, counting down.
AATCGCTCAGATGAAAGAAGGAGCGTGAGCCATGGCTTACAATTCGATAGAGGAAATGTTGCGCATGGCGGAACACCCAGAAGGGATACCGAACGAGGAGTTCCGGGTTGTCGGAAAGCGCGTGAAGAAGATAGACGCCGAGAAGATGGTACGTGGGAAGCCGGTCTACACCGATGATTTTACCTTGCCCGGGATGCTTTACGCCAGGATGCTGACCAGCCCCCACGCCCATGCCAGAATAAAAGAGATAGACACCAGCAGGGCGGAAGCATTGCCAGGTGTACACGCCGTTCTCACGTACAGGGACGTGCCCAGGGTTCCTTTTTACAATGCCGGTCAATCCCACCCATCAC
>WFSD01000248.1 GCA_015486235.1 Anaerolineae bacterium | reverse complement strand
TGATGCAGCTCGCGAAAGAGAAGATGATCGTGATGCACCCGTTCCCGCGCATCGGGGAGATATCCTACGCCGTAGACGATGATCCCAGAGCGGCATATTTCCGCCAGATCGAGAACGGCATGTACGTGCGGATGGCGCTGCTGGCCGCAGTCCTGGGGAAAGCATAGGGGAAGCGACATGGAGACGTTTTTCGGACGGCTGCGAGAACGCGTCAGTGGCGCAGGCGCACCTCTCTGCGTGGGCTTAGACCCGCGGTCCGATCGGGTTCCGGATCGGTTTCGGAGCAAGGAGAATCCTATCCTGGCTTGGAACAGGGCCATCATCGAGGCGACCGTGGACGTGGCTGCCGCGTACAAGCCAAACTCGGCGTTCTATGAGGCGCTGGGACGCAGCGGCTGGGAGACACTGAAAGCGACCATCGAGGCCATTCCCGACGGCATTCCCATCATCCTGGACGCCAAGCGAGGAGACATCGGGAGCACCGCCGAGGCGTATGCCGCAGCAATCTTCGACGAACTTGGGGCAGACGCTGTGACCCTTAGCCCATATCTAGGCAGAGACAGTGTGGAGCCATTTCTGAGACGCCATGACAAGGGCATCTTTCTCCTTTGCCATACCTCCAACCCAGGAGCGCGCGATCTCCAGACGCTTCCGGTATGCGCTCCTGGGCGCCCGCCCGTCTACCAGGAAGTGGCCCGGCGCGCCGTCCGATGGAACGAGCACCGCAACCTGGGGCTGGTCGTCGGCGCCACCTACCCGGAGGCCCTGGCCAAGGTAAGGAAGATTGCCCCGGAGATGTGGTTCCTGGTGCCCGGCGTCGGCGCCCAGGGTGGCTCTGTTGAATCCCTGGGCGTGGGGCTGCGCGCCGACGGCCTCGGCATTCTGGTCAATGTCTCCCGAGGCATTGGGCTGGCGGAGAATCCCCGTTCTGCGGCTCTGGAGTACCACAGGAAGCTGAGCAGCCTTGCCCCTTCCACATCCTCCGGAGCCCCCACTCCGCTGGAAAGCTTGATCCTATCCCTTTTCGACATCGGCGCTGTGAAAACGGGGGACTTCCTCCTCGCCAGCGGGCAGAGATCGAACGTCTACATAGACCTCCGCCTGCTGGTCAGTGCACCGAGTCTTCTGGAAGAAGCTGCCCGCCAGTACGCCAGATACGTGGAGCGCCTGAAACCGGATTTGCTGGCCGGAGTGCCCTACGCGGCCCTGCCCATCGCCACCGCCGTGAGCCTGCTCACCGGGGTCCCGATGATCTATCCGCGGAAAGAGGCAAAACAGCACGGGCTGGGGCGGGAAATAGAGGGAACGTATTCCCCGGGCCAGCGGGTGGCGGTCATCGAGGACCTGGTAACCACGGGGGGAAGCACGTTACGAACAGTGGAGTTGCTGCGCTCCGCGGGCCTGACGGCGGGGGATGTGGTGGTGCTGATAGACCGTGAGCAGGGAGCGGCGGAGAGCCTGGCGAAAGCAGGCGTGCGACTGCACGCTCCGATCCGCATGAGCGAGATGTGGGGCATCCTGGCGAGGCATGGGAGATCAGGCTAATGCCGGACATGAGAGTCTCGTTCTGCGGAGTCGAGTTTCCAAACCCCACCGTGCTGGCTTCCGGCATCCTGGGTACCACGGCCCCACTCCTGGCGCGGGTAGCAGCGTCCGGCATCGGCGGGGTCACAAGCAAGTCCGCCAGCCCCAGGCCGCGCGCCGGACACCCGAATCCCAGCGTGCTCAAGTGGGGAGCGGGCTTCATAAACGCCGTGGGACTTGCGAACCCTGGCATCGAGGCACAGGTGAAAATCCTGCGAGAAACGAGGAGGCTGATGCAGGAGCAGGGATCACCTGCCCGCCTCATTGCCTCCATTTTCGCCGAGAGTGTGGATGGGTTCGCCCTGGCCGCGGAGGCACTGAGCCGGGCAGAGCCAGATTTCATCGAAGTGAACATCTCCTGCCCCAACGTGGCCCGCGAGCTTGGACGACCCTTTGCCAGCGACCCGGAGGACACCGCTTCGGTGACCCGCGCCGTGAAAAATGCCACATACCTGCCCATCATCGTCAAGCTTAGCCCCAACGTGACAGACATAGTAGAGATCGCTCTGGCGGCGGAGGAAGCCGGGGCGGACGCCATCGCGGCCATAAACACTGTCGCCGGGATGGTCATAGACATCCGCGCCCGCCGTCCTGTGCTCGCCAACCTGGAAGGAGGAGTGAGCGGCCCCGCCATCAAACCAATTGCCGTGCGCTCTGTGTACAAAATCTACGAGGCGGTCTCGGTGCCGATCCTGGGCATAGGCGGTATTTCCTCCGGGGAGGACGCGGTGGAGATGATGATGGCCGGGGCGTCGCTGGTGGGTGTGGGCTCCGCTGCGTACTGGCTTGGACCGGACGGTCTGGGCAGGATACGGGATGAGATGGCGGATTTCATGGCAGAGGAGGGGTTTGCGTCCCCCACGGAGATGATCGGGCTGGCGCACGCTCCGACGGAGGACGAAGATGCCTGATCCGGGCACCATCGACCTTCCGCTGGCGGCGCGCGTGGTGGACGTGGTGGTGGAGAACCACCGCACTAAGACGTTTACTCTGAACATGAGCCTGCCGGGTGCCCGTCCAGGACAATTCGTCATGGTGTGGCTGCCGGGCAAGGACGAAAAGCCGATCAGCCTGATGGGAGCAGATCCGGTGCAGCTCACTGTCGCGGCAGTAGGACCTTTCACCGGGGCGATGCATTCGTTGCGTCCCGGCGACCGTGTATGGCTGCGGGGGCCTTTCGGCAATGGTTTCTCACTGGAAGGGAACAGGGTTGTGCTGGCAGGTGGCGGGTACGGCGTGGCGCCGTTGCATTTTCTGGCGCGCCAGGTGGTGGCCCGCGGGGTACATGTGACGGCCATTGTGGGTGCACGTACCCGTTCCGACGTGCTCTTCGAGGACCGCTTCCGGGCGTTGGGCGTCGAGACGGTGATCGTCACCGACGACGGCTCTCACGGGCGCCGCGGACTGGCAACCGACCCGCTGGCGGAGATGCTGGAGGATTCGAGTAAACGCCCGGATCATGTGTACGCCTGCGGGCCGGAGCCGATGCTGGAGACAGTGAAAAGCCTCTGCATGAAGCATGGTGTCCCGGCGCAGATTTCCTGGGCCAGGGTGATGCGGTGTGCCATGGGAATATGCGGTACATGCGATCGGGGCGGCTGGCTCGTCTGCCGTGATGGGCCGGTGGAGCGGGTATGAGGAGCCCCGCCCGCGGAGGGCGCTAGTTTGGGCTATCCAGAGAATTCAAAGCAATTCCTTTTGCCGAAAAACGAAATAATTCCTGGGGGCCCTACGGGCCCCCAGGAATCGCTTCGCTCTCCCTTTTGCAGTTGTCATTTGACGCATTCAATGTCTGTGTGTTAAAATTCATACGACAGCAGAAGCGTTTCGTGGAAAAGTGGGGATTCCCCACTTTTCTTGCTGTAAGGGGCATTCTGGAAGACATTTCGTGGATAAGCGGGGAGATCGCAGGCAGGATATGAAGAAAGACTTGATCATAGCCATAAACCATCTGTGCGCCGAACGTCGACTGCCGAAGGATATGGTTTACGAGGCTGTGGAGTCGGCACTGGTGTCGGCGTACAAGAAGAACTACGGCTCGAACCATGACATCGAGGCCAAAGTGGATCGCAACACCGGCGACTTTTGCATTCTGGCGGTCAAGGAAGTGGTGGATGAGGTGACCGACCCTTTTACCGAAATATCCATTGAGGACGCTCGAAAGATTCAGAAAGACGTTCAGGTAGGCGACCAGGTAAGGATCGACGTGACGCCCAAAGGGTTTGGGCGGATAGCCGCACAGACGGCAAAGCAGGTCATCCTCCAACGGCTGCGGGATGCCGAACGGGAGGTGGCGTACAACACCTACTCCGACAGAGAAGGGGAGATCACCTCTGGTGTCGTGCAGGCAATAAGCCGGCAGGGACACGACGTAACAATTGCTCTGGACGAGCACACTGAAGCTATCCTTCCGGAGCGGGAGCAGATACCAGGCGAGCGATATCACCGCGGCTCGGTGGTGAGGTGCTATGTGCTCAGCGTGGAGAGAAGCTCTCGAGGCCCATCTATTTACCTTTCCCGTGCTCATCCGGGAATGCTACGCCGACTGCTGGAGCAAGAAGTGCCGGAGATCTTCCAGGGGATCGTGGAGATCAAGGGGATAGCAAGGGAACCAGGCTCTCGATCCAAAGTTGCCGTCTATACCAGGCAGCCCGGAGTCGACCCCGTGGGTGCCTGTGTCGGGATGCGCGGGGTGCGGATCCACAGCATCGTGGGCGAGCTGAACGGCGAGAAAATAGACGTCATCGAGTGGAGTCCGGACGTGCGTCGGTTCATAGCCAACGCTCTCAGCCCCGCAGTAGTGCTCAATGTGCTCCTCGAGGAGGCCAGGGGCGAGAAAACGGCCATTGTCATCGTTCCCGACAGTCAATACTCCCTGGCCATCGGCCGGGATGGGCAAAACGCCCGACTGGCGGCACGATTAACTGGATGGCGCATAGACATCAAGAAGCAAAGCGAGGCAGTCGCCGAGAAAGTCGTGGAGAGATACGAGGAACGCCAACGGATTGCTGAGCTCGCGAAACAAGAGGATATCATCAGCGTCGCCAAGAAAATCCTTGAAGGAGAAGTCCCAGTCACAAAAGAGAAGAAAGAGGTATCTCAGGAGGCCCTCGCCAAGGTGGAGGAAGAATTGATCATGGAAACGAAACAGGATCAGAATCTGCCCAAGCCGGAAGAATCAGCAATAGAGACAGCGAAAGGCTCTCCAGAGGCCATCGAGGAGACTGAAAAAAGTATCGAGAGCCCTGCCACTCCGGACGACTGGGAGATAGAGCTGAACGTAGTGCCAGAGATCATAGAAGAGGATGAGGAAGAGAAGCCTAAGAAGAAGCGAAAGCACAGGAAAAAGGCTCGCTCTGAGACAACCGCTCCCGTCCACAGGACGAAACACAAACGGAGCCGAGGGTGGGATGAGGAGGAAGATGACTTCTAGTCAGAAGAAGCATAATCCTCAAAGGCGATGCGTGGCATGTGGTCACGTCCGCGATAAGAGAGACTTGATCCGCATTGTCCGCACACCAGAAGGCGGGATCAAGATAGATGAACGCGGCAAGATGGCCGGCAGAGGCGCTTATCTCTGCCGTGCCCGCCGCTGTTGGGATAAAGTACTTAAACAACCAAAGGTGCTAGCCAGGGCTCTCAAGGCCGACATCGGACCAGATGCCCTGGAGGCGCTCGCTGCCTACGCAGCTACATTGCCGGAGGAGCAAAGCCCTTCGGAGGATGAAAATGGCGTGGTCTTGGAAGGGCAATAGACATGAAAATCGGGCTGTAAAGTGAAAATGTGCAATGCTGTTTGGTGGTTGCTTTGGGCCTGGGGAAGTACCTGACGAGGAACGATGATCCACGACTTGACGTTCCCCCAGTTTTCCTCCAGTCCTTCCCCAGAAAAAATGCTACCGCCTGTAATGCAAGTCCGATAGAACCGAGTGAGCCCTCCCGTAGAGTTCGGCGGAGAACCGGCCAGTTTCGGGGGTACGCCGGCACGCCGGCTGCATTGCCGCGCCCGGCACCCGAGACAAGGAGGTATGTTTTATGGCAAGATCAAAAGCTAGAAGATACAACAACAGGAGAAAGGGCTCATCCTCTTCCAGGGGAAAGAGCAACAACCACACCCCAAATGTCGAAGAACAGGAAAAAGCTCAGGAAGAGGGGGAAAACCGTGTATTGGATATACCGCCTAGCATCACCGTGCGCGGCCTGGCGGAAAAAATGGGCAAAAGCCCAATAGAGCTGATCAAGGTGCTGATGAGCTACGGCATCATGGCTCCAATAACCCAGAGCATAGACTTCGACACCGCCAGTATCGTGGCCGAGGACATGGGGTTTGAGGTGCGCCAGGAGGGTGCTGCCGAGGAAAGAGCAAAAGCGCAGGGGACCGAAAAGGCAAAAGAAACAACGCTGCGCCAGCGAATCCTCATGGGGGAGAACGAAGAGGATTTGGAGTCGCGCCCGCCAGTAGTGACGGTGCTAGGACACGTGGACCATGGCAAGACCACGCTGCTGGACGCTATCCGGCACACGAAAGTGGCAGAGAAAGAGGCTGGTGGCATCACCCAGCATATCGGAGCGTACCAGGTGCGGGTAGACGGTCACAAGATCACCTTCCTGGATACGCCAGGTCACGAGGCGTTTACCGCCATGCGTGCCCGCGGCGCTCAGGCAACCGACATAGCAATTATCGTCATCGCCGCCGATGACGGTATCATGCCACAGACGCGCGAGGCTATCGACCACGTCAGGGCAGCACAGGTTCCCATGGTCATAGCATTGAATAAAATAGACAAGGCCGAAGCAAACCTGGATCGGGTCAAGCAGCAGCTGGCAGATATGGGACTGGTTCCGGAAGAGTGGGGGGGCGACATCATTGTCGTGCCAATCTCGGCGAAAAAACGGATAGGCCTCGACGAGCTTTTGGAGAACATCCTGCTGGTGAGCGACGTGCAGGGAATCAAAGCTAACCCAAAAGCCCGCGCCATAGGTACCGTCCTGGAAGGCCGCCTGGAGAAAGGACGCGGCCCTGTGGCCACTCTGCTGGTTCAAAATGGCACTTTGCGGGTAGGGGACGCCGTGGTGGCCGGAGAGACTGCGGGGCGCGTCAGGGCAATGTTCAACGATCGGGGAAAGCCAATCAAGAAAGCTCTGCCTTCTACCCCGGTGCTGGTCATGGGCCTCAACGACGTCCCAAAGGCTGGAGACATCTTCGAGGTGGTTGAAAGCCTGGAGGTCGCCAGGCAGGTTGCCCAGAAACGAATCCAAGAAAGAACGGCTCGCGAGGCTCGGCCGGTTCAGAAGAGCTACTCACTGGAAGAGCTTTACCAGAAATTCCAGGAAGGCCAGGTCAGGGAACTCCGGATGATCGTCAAAGCGGACGTGCAAGGCTCCATCGAGCCAATAGTCCAATCGCTGAAGGACCTCGGGTCCGACGAACTCGGTGTCAGGATCCTCCATGCCAGTCCCGGTAACATCAAGGAGTCTGATGTGACGCTGGCGGCAGCGTCCAAAGCGATTATCCTGGGCTTCAACGTCGGGATAGACCCGACAGCACAAAAAATGGCGGACGCCCAGGGCGTGGACATACGTTTCTACGAGGTGATCTACAAACTGGTGGAGGACGTGCAAAAAGCCATGTCCGGCATGTTGGAACCTGAGATACATGAGGTAGTGCTGGGACATGCCAAGGTGCAGGCGATATTCAAAGTGAGACAGGGCAAAGTCGCTGGTTGCATCGTAACCGACGGAATCATCCGGAGGAACTCCAACATCCGGGTCCTCCGCGACGGTCAGGAGCTGTTCACGGGCAAGCTTTCCTCCCTGAAGCGGTTCAAGGACGATGTGCCAGAGGTCAGGTCTGGATTCGAGTGTGGCGTAGGGCTGGATGGCTTTGGCGACTTTCAGGAGGGAGACATTCTGGAAGCCTTCGTACTCGAGAAAAAATGACCGTTGCGGGCCGCATGCGTGCGGCCAGAAGTGTTGCCGGAGGTGATGGAGATGAAGAACCCCCCAACAATACGACAGAGGCGCGTGGCGGAGCTGCTCAAGGAAGAACTGGCAGTGTTGCTTGAACTGGAGGTTGCGGATCCGCGGCTTCAGTTCGTGAACGTGACCGCTGTAGAGGTTACGCCGGACTTGCGTTTGGCGAAAGTGTACGTAACCACTCTGGACGAGGAGGAATCTTATCCAGAGGTACTGGAAGCGCTGGATCACGCCCGCGGATTCCTCCGTTCGTCTCTGGCAGAGCGCATCCGGCTCCGGCGCGTGCCGGACCTGGCGTTCTACGTGGACGATGTGTTGAGCAGGGCCAGGCGGATAGATGCTCTGTTGGAGCAAATACAGCGTGAGAAAGCGGCTAACGCGGGGCTGGTCTCCGTGAAGAGCGACAAGTGATGACGAAAATGGGCGTATGCCGGTCGTCCCTGCATCGCCCGACAAACGGGGAGCAGAATCTACAGTTCATCTTTCCGGAGTGAAGAAATGATCGAACCGGTGCGTTGGTGGAGCAACGCCGAGATCGCCGACATCATGGATCGAATCGGCGATCTGGTCGAGGTCAGCGAGAAAGAAGGGCCCTTCCAGGTGCGGGCGTATCACCGCGCAGCGGATAACATCCGCCACCTGGAAGAGGACATCGTCCGGGTGTGGCAGGATGACCGCCTGGAGAATATCCCCGGGGTCGGCAAGGCAATAGCGAAGAAAATCGACGAACTCATGCGCACAGGACACCTCCGTTTCCTGGAGAATCTGGAGCAGGAAGTTCCCTCCGGCGTGCTGGACATGCTGTCGATCCCCGGCGTTGGGTCGAAGAAAGCCCGGCTTTTCTGGCAGAGTCTTGGCATTACCGGAGTCGAGGAGCTGAAGAAAGCTGCCGAAGAGGGCAAACTCCGCACCCTGCCGGGAATGGGCAAGAAATCCGAGCAACGCATCCTGGAGGGAATAGCGGCGCTTCAGAGCATCCCGGACCGTATTCCTCTGGGCATCGCGCGCCCACTGGCATTGGGGATGCTGGATGCGCTGCGCGAAGCGCTGCCGGACGTGATCCTGAAATCCGAGCTGGCGGGGAGCGCCCGGCGCTGGCGGGAGACCGTCGGCGATCTGGATCTTCTGGTGGCTGCCACGGACCCAATGCCGATAATGGATGCTTTCTCCAACCTGCACCAGGTCAAGGAAGTCCTGCTGAAAGGGGAGACCAAAACATCCGTCAGGCTCCAGAATGGGTTGCAAGTGGATCTGCGCGTCCTCCCCCTGGAACGGTGGGGCACGGCGCTCCAGTATTTCACCGGAAGCAAAGCTCACAATGTGGCGCTGCGCGGCCTGGCCCTCGACATGGGATGGAGCCTGAGCGAGTATGCCCTGAAACGAACGGACACCGGCGAGGAACGGCTCTGCACCACCGAGGAAGAGGTTTACGAGCTTCTGGGCCTGCCGTGGATTCCACCGGAACTGCGGGAGGACAGGGGGGAGATACAGGCCGCCCAGGAAAAACGCCTGCCCCGCCTGGTGGAGGTCTCCGACCTGCGTGGGCAACTCCATGGCCACAGCGATTGGAGCGACGGAAGGGCGACCCTGGAAGAGATGGCCGAGGCAGCGCGCTCCAGAGGGTACGAGTATTTTCTCATATCCGATCACAGCGTCGGCCTTGGGATGACCAATGGGCTGGACGCAGGCAGACTTCGGGAACAGCGGAAGCTCATCGATTCCCTCAATCGACGCTGGAGCGATTTCCGCATCCTGGCGGGGATCGAAGTGGAGGTGAAAGCAGATGGCTCTCTTGGCCTGCCGGACGAGGCACTGGCAGAGCTGGACGTGGTGGTTGCCGCGGTCCACACTGGCCTGAACCAGGATAGGAAAACTCTGACCCACAGGGCGATAGCGGCGCTACGAAACCCCAACGTGGACATTCTGGCTCACCCCACCGGAAGGCTCCTTGGCAAGCGGAAAGGGGGCGATTTCGACATGGAGGCTATCTTGCAGGAGGCAGCACATCTGGGTAAAATTGTCGAGGTCAACTCCCAGCCATCTCGCCTGGACCTGAACGACGTGAATGTCCGTCGAGCGATGGAGATCGGGGTCAGGATCAGCATAAGCAGCGACGCTCACCGCCCTTCCGACTTAGACAACATTGTTTATGGCGTGGCGACGGCCCGCCGCGGATGGGCAGAGCCGGAGAACGTAGTGAACACCTGGCCGCTCCGGAGATTGCTGGAGTGGATCAAGAGAAAATGACAACGCGGAGGAAAGCATGGAACGCACTTTCGTCATGATCAAGCCTGACGGCGTGCAGAGAGGACTCATCGGGCCAATAATCTCCAGACTGGAGGCGCGCGGTCTGCGGCTGGCAGGGATGAAATTCATGATGGTAGGCAAAGATCTGGCCGAGAGGCACTACGCGATCCACAAAGGCAAGCCTTTCTACGATGGACTGATCGAGTACATCACGTCCGGGCCCGTCGTGCCTATGGTATGGGAAGGAACGGGGGCCATCGACCTGGTACGCAGAACCGTTGGCGCCACTAATCCTGCAACCGCTGAACCCGGTTCCATCCGCGGCGATTTTGCGGTGGAGATTGGCCGCAACCTGATCCACGCATCCGATGGCCCGGAGACCGCGAAGTTCGAGATTGGCCTGTGGTTCGACGACGCCGAGCTCGTCTCCTACGAGCGCGATGCCGACCGATGGGTCTACGAATAGAGGTTAAGCGCGAGGGCGGGGCGCGGGCGTTGCGCTCTACGACGAGGGGATGCCTTGCTCTTGCTCATTGGTGGCACGATGCGAAAAATTGACGTTTCCGATGTGGTGGTGGCGCTGACCGGTGCAGGGGTATCCGCCGAATCCGGCGTGCCGACCTTCCGGGGGGAGGATGGCCTCTGGCAACGATACCGTGCCGAAGATTTGGCTACACCATCAGCGTTCATGCGGGACCCGAAACTAGTCTGGGAGTGGTACGACTGGCGGCGGGGGTTGATTGCCAAGTGCAAGCCGAACCGCGCTCACCTGACGCTGGCGGAAATAGAGCAGACGCTTGGCCCCGATGGCTTTTTTCTGATAACCCAGAACGTGGACGGCCTGCACCACGCTGCAGGAAGCCGTCAGCTGGTGGAAATCCACGGGGACATCTGGCGGATGTGGTGCGTCCGGTGTGGCTACGAGGTGGAAGATCATACAGTGCCTTTGCCAGAACTGCCACCGAAGTGCCCCAGGTGCGGGGCACTGATGCGGCCGGGGGTGGTGTGGTTTGGCGAAACTCCGATGGGTATGGATCGGGCATTCGCCGCAGCCCGCACGGCGGACATGTTCCTCGTGATTGGCACCTCCGGAGTCGTCTATCCCGCGGCGGAGCTCCCCACCATCGCCCACAAGGCAGGCGCGTACGTGGTGGAGTTCAACCTGAAGCGGACGCCGATTTCCTCCTACGCCGACGAAGTGATCCTGGGGCCCGTCGGCGAGACGCTGCCGGAGTGGTGGGAAAAAGCGAGGCCGGAAAGCCGGTAGCCCCCTGGTGCATCGAAAGGCCGGTGCCGACGGGCCCGCCGAACTGCCGGGCAGATTGTCACCCTGCATCAGCGAAACGAACCGCTTACGGGAAGGCACCCCCGCTGATCCGCTTGATTCGCCGACTCGCTGATTTCAAACTTCTGCCCCTTTGCGGCTTCGCATCGAAAAGGATACCCTGATTCGATGGATCGGTGTTTGGATCCTCTGCGCCCTTAGCGGACCCCGCAGCGAGGGAGGCTTTTTCAGGAGCGGCAAGGATGCGTTTCGACATTTTCACGTTATTCCCTGAGATGTTCCGCGGGCCGTTCGACGCCAGCATCGTCAAGCGCGCCCGCGACGCTGGCATAATCGAGACGCACGTCCACGACATCCGCGATTACGCCTGGGGAAAGCACAGACAGGCGGACGATTACCCCTACGGCGGTGGTGGCGGGATGGTGATGAAGCCAGGCCCTGTCTTCCGCTCCGTCGAAGCTATCCTGGGGGTGCCGGACGTGGAAGAAGCGCGGACGCGTGGCGAGGTGCCGCCGATAATCCTGCTGACCCCGCAGGGCCGGACGCTGAACCAGAAAGTGGCGGAGGAACTGGCGAAGCATCCCAGGCTGCTGCTGATCTGCGGGCGATACGAAGGGTTCGACGAGCGAATACGCCGTTATCTTGCCACCGACGAGATATCCATCGGCGACTACGTCCTTTCCGGCGGGGAACTGGCGGCTATGGTCATCGTGGATGCGGTCACCAGGCTCCTGCCAGGTGCGCTGGGCTACGAGCACGGTGCCGAGGAGGATTCCCACGCTACCGGCCTGTTGGAGTACCCCCAGTACACCCGTCCACCTAGCTTCCGAGGACACAGGGTGCCGGGCGCGATCCTGACCGGTGATCACGAGTCGGTGGAGAGGCTGAGACGCAGGCAGGCGCTCCTCAGGACATGGCTTCGCCGACCGGATATGCTGGAAAGCGCGCCTCTGACGGAGGAAGACAAAACGTTCCTGCGCTCCCTCGGCTGGAAACCGGGAAAATAATCCAGACTCGCATTCTCGGACACCGCGTCGCCCGGTTTGGCACCGCAGGCGCCCACAACGCCAGAATCGTTCAGGTGTTTCCTCTTGAACCCCGGGCTTTCGAAGCAAATCGGAAGCCCGAAGTCGTTTCAGAAGCTTTCTCGGCGCTTCTGAAGCGATCTGCTACCTGCCGTTGGGGTTGATGTGGAGCGATAACGGTTCTGGGGATTCCTGGGGGCCCGTAGGGCCCCCAGGAATTACTTCGTTTTCCCAACCCCAGACCCCCCTTGCTCTGACAGCGATTTCCTGATATCATTGTGATAAGCGATAAGTACGCCCGAGCCAAAAGTTCTCGAGGATTGGCACCGGCGGCTTATCAGGGAGACAGATAGTGGATTGGGGCACGAGCGTGGGACATGAGGACATCTGGCTGAAGGGAACCTGGCTGACCCTGAGGCCGGCGCTGGCGCTTCTCCGGGATGAGAGAGTATCCACGGCAGCCAAGCTGATCATACCTCCTATGTGGCTTCTTTACTTCCTCACGTGCTGCCAGTGGCTGGTCAGGTGGGTGATCTGGCAGTGCTGCTCCTGGGAATGCGCATATTGGACTTTGTCGGAAATACAGGATACAGTCACAGAGGCAAGAACATTGCGGTGATGTCGGCGCCCAGGTAGGCGACCATCCCCCTGGAAAAGAGACGATAGAGAGGGGATGGAAAGTGGTAGAGTGACACAGGGAAATGCTATGGATTTGTTCGCTTACGGAGGGGAGGAACGAAAAAAGCGAGAAGCTCCCCTGGCAGCCAGAATGCGCCCGAGGAGCCTGGACGAGTTCGTAGGGCAAAGCCATATCGTCGGGCCGGGAAAGCTGCTACGCAGGGCACTGGAGACAAACCGCCTTTTCTCCAGCCTGATATTCTGGGGGCCGCCGGGCACCGGCAAGACCACGCTGGCGATGCTCATTGCCCGGTACTCCGACAGCCACTTCGAGACCCTGAGCGCCGTCCTGGCGGGTGTAGCTGACCTGCGCCATATCATCAGAGAAGCGCAAGACAGGTACAATATGCACGGCCGCCGGACTATCCTGCTGGTGGATGAGATCCACCGTTGGAACAAAGCGCAACAGGATGCATTGCTTCCCTATGTAGAGGACGGCACGATAATCCTTGTGGGTGTGACCACCGAGAACCCGTATTTCGAGGTCATAAGGCCCCTCCTTAGCAGGGCACGCGTGTTCCAGTTCACCCCACTGGCTGAGGAAGATATCCTGACGCTGCTCCGGCGGGCGCTGGCCGATCCTGAGCGCGGGTATGGTAAGCGCAATGTCCAGGTGGAGGAGGACGCCCTCCTACACATCACCCGTGTCGCCGGAGGGGATGCCCGTACAGCTTTGAACGCCTTAGAGCTTGCGGTGGAGTCCACTCCCCCCGGTGCCGATGGTATAATCCACATAAACCTGAAAATTGCAGAGGAGTCTGTGCAGCGTCGTGTGGTGGCCTACGACAAAGGAGCCGACGCCCACTACGACACCATCAGCGCGTTCATCAAATCGATACGGGGATCGGATCCTGACGCAGCTCTGTACTGGCTCGCCAAGATGCTCCTGGCGGGGGAAGATCCTCGGTTCATCATGCGGCGGTTGCTCATCCTGGCTGCGGAGGACATCGGCCTGGCCGATCCATTGGCGATCGTGGTCGCTGCAGCGTGCGCTCGTGCTCTGGAATGGGTTGGCCTGCCGGAGGCTGAATATCATCTGGCAGAAGCCACGCTCTATCTGGCCACCGCTCCTAAATCCAACAGCACGAAAGCGCTCTGGAAAGCGAAAGACGAGATCGAGGAGAAAGGGGCTGGGCCAGTTCCTCTTTACCTGCGGGATACCCACCGAGACAAGGAAGCCCTGGGACACGGCAAAGGCTATCTCTACCCCCACGACTACCCGGGACACTGGGTGGAACAACGATATCTGCCAGACGGGGTGGAAGGCGGGTGGTACAAGCCTTCCGAACAGGGATACGAGCTCAAGATCAGGCGCTGGCTGGAGAGCTTACGAGAACACCGGGAGAGCGGATGAATCGATAGCATGCAGAACTGCGGGAAGCAGATCACACAGACCGAACGAAATCATGCGAGGAGTGGGCGAGGTTTGGGTGGAGTACGGGAAATGGAATGGCTGATCGTCCGCGGAGCGCGGGAACACAACCTGAAAAACATAGACGTGGAAATCCCCAGGGGAAAACTGGTAGTCATCACCGGCATTTCCGGCTCAGGCAAGTCCAGCCTGGCGTTCGACACCATCTATGCGGAGGGCCAACGGCGATACGTGGAGTCCCTCTCTGCCTATGCACGCCAGTTCCTGGGGCTTATGGAAAAACCAGATGTCGACCAGATCGAGGGGCTGTCTCCGGCCATCTCCATAGATCAGCGGAAAAGCAGCCACAACCCAAGGTCCATCGTCGGCACCGTGACGGAGATCTATGACTACCTGCGGCTCCTTTTCGCGCGCATCGGGCAGCCCCACTGCCCAAGATGCGGCAGGGCTATCAGCAAGCAGACCCCGCAGCAAATCGTGGACGCCATCGCCGACCTCCCCGCCGGGGATCGGGCGTTGATCCTCGCACCAGTGATCACCGGAAAGAAAGGAGAGCACAAATCCGTGCTGGAGGAGATCCGTCGGCAGGGGTTCGTGCGCGTGAGAGTGGACGGTACACTTTACGACATAGAAGAAGTACCAAGCCTGGACCGGTACAAAATCCACACCATCGAAGCCGTGGTGGACAGGCTGCGCACCGGGCCCGGTCTGGACCGCCTGCGCCTGACCGACTCCGTGGAGATTGCCCTGAAAGCCGGGAAAGGCACCCTGATTCTATCCATCGAAGAGGAAGGCGCCTGGAAAGACCGCCTTTTCTCGGAGAGATATGCCTGCGCTTACTGCGGCATAAGCCTGCCGGAGCTGGAACCGAGGCTCTTCTCGTTCAACAGCCCCTATGGTGCCTGCCCTGTATGCGGCGGCCTGGGCGTGCAGGTGGAATTCGATCCCGACCTGGTGATCGACAGGAACCGTTCCTTATTAGAGGGCGCCGTAACGCCCTGGAACCGCGACCGCCACAACAGGGGGTTCTACATGCAGACCCTCCGAGCTGCCTGCACGGAACGTGGCATTCCGATGGATGTGCCTTTTCGGGACCTGACCGAGGAACAGAAACGCCTGGTGCTTTACGGTGATCGGGATGGGCAGAGAGTCCGGGTCAGCTTTCATTCCAGGAGCGGCATAACCCGTACTTTCCACGCCAGGTTCGAGGGAGTCATCCCATGGCTGAAACGCCGCCACAGAGAAACCACATCCGACTACGTCCGATACGAGCTGGAACGGTACATGACTGAAAAGCCGTGCCCTGCCTGTGGAGGCAAGAGGCTCCGACCGGAGGCACTGGCGGTTACCATAGATGGCAAGAATATCTACGATGTCACCCACATGGCGGTCACCGGATCGCTGGAATGGGTCAGGAAGCTTCAGGGTGAGCAGGAACCTTCTCCGCTGACCCCAAAGCAACAGATCATATCCCATCAGATATTGAAGGAGATTCGATCCAGGCTCGAATTCCTCGTAAACGTGGGGCTGGATTACCTCACGCTGGACAGAAAAGCAGACACGCTTTCCAGCGGGGAAGCGCAGCGGATCCGACTTGCAACCCAGATTGGTTCGCAACTTACCGGCGTTCTCTATGTGCTTGACGAGCCCTCCATCGGACTGCACCCAAGGGACAACGATCGGCTTCTACGCACGCTGAAAAATCTGCGCGACTTGGGCAACACAGTGCTGGTGGTGGAACACGACGAGGCGACTATCAGGGCAGCCGACTGGATCGTGGACCTTGGCCCTGGAGCGGGGGAACATGGTGGGTATCTGGTCGCCGGTGGGCCTCTGCAGAAAATCATAGCCACTCCGGAATCGATTACAGGGCAGTTCATCAGCGGGAAGAGATGGATACCCATGCCGGCAAAACGCCGCGAGGGAAACGGCCGCTACCTGGTGGTGCGCGGCGCGCAGGAAAACAACCTGAAAGACATAGACGTGAGCTTTCCTTTGGGAACTTTTACCTGCGTGACCGGTGTGTCCGGCTCGGGAAAGTCAAGTTTGGTCATCGAAGTGCTCTACAAAGCGCTGGCCAAGCAGATGTACAGGGCGAAAGACACCCCCGGCAAACACCGCAGGCTGGAAGGGACGGAGTACATCGACAAAGTGATCGATATTGACCAGGCACCTATCGGCAGGACGCCTCGGTCCAACCCGGCCACCTACACCAACGTCTTCACGCCAATCCGCGAGCTCTTCGCCAGCCTACCCGAATCGAAAGCGCGTGGGTACAAGCCTGGCCGGTTCAGTTTCAACGTCAAGGGAGGGCGATGTGAAGCATGCAAAGGAGACGGCATCATCCGCATCGAGATGCAATTCCTGCCGGACGTGTGGGTGCCGTGCGAGGTGTGCCACGGCAAACGGTACAACCGGGAAACACTGGAGATACGCTACAAGGGGAAGAACATCGCTGACGTGCTGGACATGACGGTGGAGGAAGCGCTGGAGTTTTTCTGGAACCACCCGACAATCCGGCGCAGGCTGCAGACGCTGTCGGATGTGGGCCTGGGATACATACGGCTCGGTCAGCCCGCCACCACTCTCTCCGGCGGAGAGGCGCAGCGCATAAAGCTCTCCAAAGAGCTCAGCAGGGTCTACACCGGACGTACCCTCTACATCATGGACGAGCCCACCACAGGGCTTCACATGGCAGATGTCGAGAAGCTGCTGGATGTCATCCACAGGTTGGTGGACTACGGAAACACGGTAATCGTCATAGAGCATCACCCGGACGTAGTGAAATCCGCCGATTGGATCATAGACCTGGGGCCGGAAGGAGGAGACGCCGGGGGCTATGTAGTCGCCACAGGAACGCCGGAGGAAATCGCGGAGAACCCCAATTCCTACACCGGCCATTTTCTGCGGAAGGTTCTGTCGGCTAGCCGGGAGTACGCCCTTGCGTCGGAAAGGCACATGGAAAAAGCGAGCAGCTATTCGGCCTGAGTCCGAGCGGACGACTGGCCCGATTGGAGCTTTGTGCTTGTCTGTACGGCGACTAAAACGGCTTCGGGATTGCCGGAGTCCGATTTCTTGACTATGAGGAAAAAACATGAGCAGGAAAAATAACCCTTACGAGATGGCCCTGAAGCAGTTCGATGCTGCGGTGAGCCACATGGACCTGGACGAAGGTACTGTCAAGTACATACGAAGTATCCGGAGGGAACTGACGGTTACTTTCCCGGTGGAAATGGACGACGGGGGGATCGAGATGTTCACCGGCTATCGGGTCCAGCATAACAATGTTCTGGGCCCCACAAAAGGAGGCATCCGTTTCCACCCGAATGTCACCCTGGACGAGACCAGGGCTTTGGCGATGTGGATGACCTGGAAATCTGCCCTGCTGAGGCTACCTTTCGGGGGAGCGAAAGGCGGCGTTGCAGTCGATCCCCGTAAACTCTCGATAAACGAATTGCGCCGTCTGAGCAGGCGCTATGCTTCGGAGATCACCATTATCATGAACCCTGAATCTGACATCCCTGCACCGGATGTAGGCACGAACCCTCAGGTTATGGCATGGATCATGGACACCTACAGTTGGCTCCGAGGCGGGACTGCCCCAGCAGTAGTGACCGGCAAGCCGGTGCCTCTGGGGGGATCTCAGGGAAGACTGGAGGCCACCGGTATGGGGGTGATGTTCAGCGCCCGCGAGGCGATGAAGTACAACGGGATAGACCCCAAAGAGGCCACAGTGGCGGTCCAGGGGTTCGGAAACGTGGGCTCCATGTCGGCGCGGTTCATGCACGAGCTTGGATCCAGGGTCGTCGCCGTTTCCGATGTATATGGAGGGATTTACAACTCCAACGGCATCGATATACCTGGGCTGATAGAACATGCCCGGCGCACTGGCAGCGTGACCGACTTCCCCGGTTCGGAGCCGATAACCAACGAAGACCTGCTGGCGATGAAATGTGATGTCCTCATTCCGGCAGCGCTGGAGGGGCAGATAACGGAGGAAAATGCTCCGAAGATCCAGGCGAAAATCATCGCCGAGGGCGCCAATGGCCCCACCACTCCCGGAGCCGACAAAATCCTGCACAGCAGGGGCGTTTTTGTCGTCCCGGACATCCTATGCAATGCTGGAGGCGTCACGGTATCCTATTTCGAGTGGGTACAAGGATGGCAACATTTCTTCTGGAGGCGTGACGAAGTTGCCAGAAAGCTGGAAGAGACCATGGTCGAGAGTTTCAATGCTGTGCTGGATCAGCACGAAAAGACTGGCCTGGACATGCGTACCGCGGCGTACACGCTGGCTATCGGGCGCGTGGCCGAGGCTTTCGAGATGAGAGGAATTTTCCCCTAGACAGCACTGCCTCCCTCATGGACACCCATGGGGGAGGCTGGTTTCCCTTATGAGGCACTTATCCGCATAGCAGCAGCGAAGCCTCTGGCTAATCCTTATCCCCTCGTTTTCTGAACATGGCTTCCAGCAACTCCCGGTCCACCCCGCCAATGAAGAAAGTCTTATCTCCTTCTGATTTGGCAATGTTCTCCAGTATGTGCAGATATCTGTAAGCCACTACATCCCCCACACCCAGCCTCTCGGAGAGGGTGTTCATGAACTCCAGTATCTCCATGCCAGTACGATCTAGCGTTCCCAGGTTCTCAATACCATAAATTGCCTGGATGACCTTTCTCTGAAGATTGTCGAACGCTTCCAGTTTGGCCTTTTCTACAATGCCAATCTGCCTGGCTGTACTTTTTCCCCTATACTCCATAGCGGTTCTTTCATCCTCGGCGCCTCTCATTCTGCCCCAATGCTCGAACCAGGACCTTTTCAGGTTGTCCGGGGGAGAGATGGAATTTATCCTGACGGCATTGAGACGCAGCCCCCACCCTGGGAATATCCTCCCAGCCATCCATGACGTCCTGTTGGCGAGCTCCTGGAGAACATTCATGCCCAGTAATGCAGAAAGGTCTAGTTCGGCTACGATATCCCTCAACTGGGACAGGACGAGGAACGGTGCCTTGTGCCAGTCGTCAGACGATGGATTGAACACTGCCCTGAGGATATCGCTAAGGCGCACGGAAAAGCTGCCGGGAATGCAGCAATCCCACAAAGGGATCCCTCTGCCGATGCTTGCTGTGATGTCATCGGCGTGCTTCGACACGTTGTCACCACAATCCGGCAACCTCTGCCGGCCTCTCCCATTACACGGTCTTATCTGGAACCCCACACCAATGTTAACTTTCAGAGGAATGCCGTCCATGGTAAGCACATCATCTGCCGTGATAATTTCCCACTGGGGAGAGAGGTCGACGACCTTCTTGATCTTCTCCAGCCGCTCCGTCTCATGGATCCCATTGCCCCAGACCTGTTTGACCATGCCACGGCGTGT
>WFSD01000247.1 GCA_015486235.1 Anaerolineae bacterium | reverse complement strand
GGATGGTGGTAGTCGATGATCACGCCGCACCCTTTGATGTCGCCCCCCACGGCCGGAAGGTCCCAGACGACCCAGTAGGCGTACTGCGTATTGTCGATGGTGGCATGGTCAATTGAATCGTCGATGGTTGCCCCATAACCGGCGGGGAGCTTACCCGCGGCGTAGGCCATGTCCTCGTAATTGCCTTGCCCCAGCTTGGTTCGCTGAAGGTGGGCCTTTGCCTCCAGGCCGAATTCACCGCGATTGTTATACCAGTAAAACGTCATTTTGCTCACCTTGGCGCCCTGTGGTAAGTGCACAGGAGCCAGATACCAGCCGTAAGCGCCACTAGCACCGTGGTTGGTGAAAAGATAACGGCCATCGTTCTTGTAGTCATACCCACCCTCGAAAGGCGTGAAAGCCGCGGACGAGATCGACAGGAGGCCGCCGCTGATCGCGTGTGCATCGTAATCGATGATCACGCCACCTGCTGCCATGTTTTGCGGTAGAGCCAGGACGATCCAGTAGGCATACTTGCTGTTGTCGATGGTGGCGGAATTGATCAACGTAGTGGCACTTTTAGACCAGATTCCGCCAGTTCCGCTACTGCCGACGAGTGCCATATCCCGGTAGTTTCCTTCCAAGTCGGAGCGTTGCAGTTTGGCGATACCGTCGGACGTGTCATTGGCGTCCGCGTAATAAAAGGTCATCTTGGTCACCCTCGCTCCGTCGGGGAGATGCACCTGGGCAAGATACCAGCCATCATGATCGCCCCCGCCCTGGCTGTGGAAGTGGTGGAGGTAGCGGCCATCATTCTGGAAATCATACCCATCCTCATGGGGCCGGAAAGCTGCAGCCGGGATGGCCAGCCGTTCGGGCGTTGTCGCAGGCGGCATATATTGAATGGTCGTGCCACAACCCCACACGATGTCCTGTTCACTGGGTGGCTCGGACGAAGGAGGCAGATCCCAAATGACCCAGTATGCATATTTGGAATTGTCGATCACGCCGTTGCTGATGTCTGTGGTTGCCTTCGAGTTGTACCACGGCGCCGACCAGCCCCCACTGGTATCGACGCTGGCCAGGTTCGTGTAGTTTCCTTTGAGATCCGTGCGCTGCAACCTGGCAACACCGTTGGCGGTAGTGTTATCCCGGTAGTAGAAGGTCATCTTGGTCACGATCGCGCCGTCAGGCAAGTACACCGGTGCGAGGTACCAGCCACGACCGTAGCCGCCGTTCGGGCTGTGAAAATGCTGGAGATAGCGTCCGCTGTTCTGAAAATCGTATCCGTCCTCATACGGCGTGAAAGCCGCAGCGGGAATCGTGAGCACAGCCGTTTCGAAAGGTATGCCCCACGTTGCCGAAGCTGGAGTCGGCGACGCCCATTCATTTCCGCCACGTAAAAGCGCATTAGCGGATGTAGGTATGGCGGAGAGGCTGCTGCCAACCAGTGCCAGCAAAACGAAAATCACGACGAGCTTTTTGTCAAACATCTTCTCCTCCTGTTGTATTGGACTTTTGACAATCGGGCTGCCCTGCCATGCTGAGCTTTTCGCCTCGAAGGCAGAAAAAAAGGAGCGATACATCTTGTGGTCTGGCTTCACCCGACTACAAGATGTACCCATTCTTCCCAGTCGTGTGCCAGGCGTGAAGCCCCAGAAAGACCCGTTTCCGCTTTGTCAAAAGTCCAATACTCGGCCTCCCCAGCAATAGAACGCTGATAGGCGCTGATTCTCGCTGATCTTTTCTGGTTTATATGCTCTATCCGCGGGTCTCTGCACTCGATTTGTTCAAGGCTGAACAGTTACTTTTCAGTGCAGTAGCGCACTAGGCCGGGCTTGCAGCCTGGCCCACATTTCGTCATTCCGATCAGTATCTCCCAAGCGCTCCATCCTCCCGTGCTTTCCTGCAGAACCAGGAAAACAGGAGTAAACCAAACGCCAGCGACGCGGCACTTGTCAGCAACAGCCACATCCACCTGATCACGATCCCGCCGGTCCCGGCAACCGAGGCGCGGGACACATCGATCCCCCACGTCAGCGGGATGGTCTTGCCGAGGAACGCGACCGGCGCAGGCATGATGTCCAGCGGCAGGAAAGTGCCAGTGAGGAAAAGCAAGAGGATTTGGAGCAGGAAGACCAGTTGCCCCGTACGCTTGACCAGAATGGCTAACCCCGCTATCGCAAAACCCAGCCCGTACATCCCCACGAGGGTGACCAGCAAAGCCAGGATGGCAACCGCCGTGATCTCCAGATGCACGCCGAAGAAGAGCGTACTGATCACCACCAGCACCGCCACCGAGAACGAGGAAACGACGCTGCCGCCCAAAGCCTTTGCTGCCAGGAGGAGTTGAGTCGGGACGACTCCCATGAACTTCTGCTCCAAAGTCCCCGACGACGCCTCGCTGGCGATGTCATTGCCCATCTGACTTAGAGCGTATATGGAGTAACTCCAAAACATGTAGCCCAGCAGCATCATGCCCCGTGAATCCCCCAGCTTGCCCCCATACTGCCTGTAAATCCACGTGAACCTTCCCGAGAAGATCAGGCCGGAGTACACCAGAAGCAGTACGACCAGATCGATCACCAGCGCGGTTCGGTACTGAAAGGATTCCTTGATCTCACGAACCACCTCTGCTTTGACAGCGCGCAAATAGTCACTCGTCATGGGTCGTCTTTCCTTCCTCCAGCATCTCATGATAAACCGTCAGGAGATCCTTGTTCAGGCGTTCAGCAGAGAGCACGGTGATCCCTTTCTCTTCCAGCTTTATCAGGAAAGAGGAGAGGGTTTCTCCGGAAGGAATCGCCATCACCATGTCCAGGTCCTCGCCTTTCTCCCACAACTGCGCTTCCGGGAACAACGCCGTCACCATCGAACGAAGCCCTTCTCGAGCCTGCAAGGTGAAGAGGTAGGAATCCTCGGCATTCTTTCTCTCCAGTTCGGCAATCGGCATGTCCCCGACCAGATGTCCTTTGTCAATGAAGAGGACTCTGCCCACTATGGACTGAACGAAGCCAAGATTGTGGGAGGAGATCAAGACAGTGAGATCGTGATCCCGCTTCAATCCGGTGAGAACTGACACGAGAGCGTCTATCGATGGCACGTCCAGGCCGGAAGTCGGCTCGTCCAGGAGCAGGATGTCCGGGGAATGGATCAATGCCACGGCCAGAGCTGCTCTCTGCTTCTGCCCGGAGGAGAGAGTGCCTACCAGCCTCCGCTCCAGTCCATTCAAGTGCAGGGCTTCCAACACGTCCGGAGCGCGTTGGTCTATGACGGAGGACGGCACGCCTTTTATCTGCCCGAAGTAAAGCAGGTTGTCGCGCAGTGACAGGCGCCAGTAGAGATTCCGGGCGCCTTCCAGCGTGGCGCCTACCCTCCGGAGAACCTCGTAGCGGTGCTTTTGAACATTCAACCCTCCGATTTCGATCGTCCCGCCAGACGGAATGAGCAGAGCGAGGATGATCTTGATCAAGGTGGTCTTCCCTGCGCCGTTAGGCCCCACCAGTCCTACCGTCTCTCCCCGGGAGATGGTGAAAGACACGCCGGACAGTGCCTTGACCAATGGCTTCTTGTACGTTTTGCTGACGTCGACTACTTCCAGCACGGCATCCCTCCTTCCAGACTCTTCAGTCTCTCTTCCAGAAAGCACGCATGCCGGCCAGCACCTGCGATCGCCATCACACCTCTACCTCTTTTACTTGATCCGAGGAGACCACGCCGTCACTATGAAAACCGAAACAATCACTGTAACCAAAAGCTGTTTCAAAAACCGAGAGCGGGCCACGAAAGTTTCCTTGGGCAACAGGGAGACCAGGATGGCCAACAACGCCATCAGGAGCATGCCGATAGCCGCGCTGAGCAAAAACGACTCGATTCTGTGGCCAGTTGCCTTTTTCAACAACAAGCCCAAGCCAAGCCCGGTCGCTGCACCCAAAACCGCAATGCCTGCTGTCGCCAAAATTTCTCCTGACAAAGACATCAGCCTCCCCCGTCAAGAAGCACGGGGTAGCCGTTCGACGAACAACCACCCCGTGGATAGATTTTGCGTAGCACACGGACAACGGCCTCTCTCGCATCAACGGCTGCAGATCATTTCTCCAGTTCCACTTTCGCACACGCTATGTCGCTGCTGGAGCGGATGAAGTCACTCCATCGATTCTGCTACTTTCAGGATGGCTTCCTTCTTGAGAGGACCAGTGATGGAAATCTGCAACCCACCCTCGATCCACTGAAGCCATGTCGCCCGCTTGTCATCCGATGGCATCAATCTGGCGTCCCTACCGTGGACTTTGACTCTCTCCACTCCGGCACCCGACGAAAGGAGCCCCTCTTCATCGGCGCCTTCCGGAAGTTTCGTTTCGGAAATCACGAAATTGCTCAGCCCGCCGATGCCATACTCCAAGAAAATGCTGCTTTCCTGATCCCCACCCGGAGGAATCGCATCCGCCGTGATCAATTCCACGTCCTTCGGCAGGTAGGACGGCCTCAGCACATGGAATCCCACTGCTTCGTCCGCTTCCTTCGGATCGATCGGCACCGGGTTGGGCACGTCGAGCTCCCTGGATCCGGCTGGCGGGTGGAACTCGAAAGTGCCCTTCGGGAAGTGCGGGTCGAACTCCACGGATTTCGTGCACATGCACATTTTCCCATGCGGCGTTCTCAACTCCCATCCCAAAACGTTCCAGGTCTTCGCATCCATCCAGAAAGTCACCCCGGATGGAAGGTCCAGGAAGGGGCTCTCTGCTCCTTTCTCCTTCGGCACGGCTTCCAGCCTGAACGCCTCCCTGCCGGCCATCGTGTCTTTGCTCACTCGCTCGAAATTGCATTCCTTCAGAGCGTATCCCACCATTCCTCGCGTCAGTTTGGGAGAGAACGGGCCAAAACTTATGTCGGTCATCCGAATCCTGGAGTATTGATTCCCTTTTGGTTCGTACCGCCAGACCTCGTCCCCGTTGGCTACGACGACCTCCCCCTTCAGGTAGTCCGGAGCATCTTTGTACTCCATACGTATCTTGCGAGGGCCGCCCACCCACTCCTCGATGACTATCCGCTCCGAGTTGCTCTGAGATTCGTTCCCCGAAACACCAGGGCGCACCTCCACTACGGCGTGGATGCGCGTCTGCTGCTTCTGCGCCTCTCGCAGATGCGCCACGGCCTCGTCCACCGAAGGCTTCCCGGACATCCCACATGCATTCACCAGGAAAGCCAGGATCAGCAAGGCCACCAATGACAGTGTTCTCCTACCCATGTTCCACCTCCTCTCAATCGATTCTTGCCCCACGACAAACGACATTCTGGGATTCCATGTATCCCTTCCTGCACGGTCGGAGAGCTAAGAAGATTTTTCCTTTCGGCCAGGCAAAGCCGTCCTGCAGCAGCCCCTCCTCTACGCCATCGAATCTCCCCCCAGTGGCGAAGACGTAAGCCGCCACGGCCGTCACAGCAATCGCCAGGTATTCCGCCAGGAAGCCCAACATCACCCGAATCAAAGGTTCTCCCGCCCAACCGCCAACGCCTGCCACGACGCTTCCTCTCGGATTGGCAGGGAGACGAACCAGCGAAAGAACCCCGCTCAGGGCGTCGGGGCGGACGCGAACGAGGGCCTCCATAGTCGCCGATCCTCCGAAAGCGATCAGCAGGATGCCTGTCATCAGAGCCAACGGATGTCGTCGCGCCAGTCCGCCAACGCTGATGGCAGGCAACACCACCATCAACCAGAAAGCGAACCACGCACCCATCAGGTACGCGTATCCCGTACCGGGCATGCCGTAATCGAACTCCAACCAAAACGTCCACAGGAAGAACCCGGCCACGCCCACCAGCCCTATGGCCAGATGAGGACGATCTGGAGCCAGGTACCATGCGATCAGGACGAAAAGGAGGGCCAGGCTTGCCATCCCCAGCAACAAGACCAAGAAGTACAAGACAGAACCAACCAGGAGCCGGGCAGCGGAACGAGTCATGTTCCACTGGGAAGAGAACGCCCATGCAGATGCGAGATCGAGCATCAGGGAAATCGCCAGCACGCCAAGAGACGTGTAGGCCGCGGGCAACAGCCGCTTCCGTTCCGCAAGGCGCTTTCCCCAGAAAATCGCTGCTCCCACGCCTGCCGCTACAGGGACGCCTTCCATGGCAATCCACAGAACCTCGTTCACTTCGCTCGTATCGATGGTAGAGGAAAGGGCGTATCCGACGAACCACGCGAGTATCCCGAGGGCCGGGAACACCAGTCCAAACGCGGGAACGCACCAGTCCGGAACCCACTTCCGCCGATAGGACACCAATGCCGCCAGCACAAGCCATCCGAGAGCTGCCCCATACGGCATCCACGGCACCAGCGCCGACGGCGGCCTCATGGAGAAGAGGACCAACAGGCCTGGGACGGCCGCCTGCAATGGGACGAGTTTTCGGTCTTTCATAGTAAGCACCTCCGAATCCATCTGGAAAAGTATTGGAGAACTCAACGCCCCATGAAGAGGAAATAATGGTCGACAACATAGGCCATCATGAACAAAACAGCGACTCCAACCAGCAGTAACGATAAATCCAGTAATCGATCCTCTTCGAGAAGTTTGAATAAAGTCAACAGTGCCACCAGAGGCCCG
>WFSD01000246.1 GCA_015486235.1 Anaerolineae bacterium | reverse complement strand
TGTAACAAGATCGTTTCCAGCGGTGCAGCAAAGAACTGTGTGTCATGGCCGCTCCACACCTGGTTCTTCGAGCAGTGGATGGCCGTCCAGGGCGCCATGCTCGCCAACAACGGCAACGGCCGTGACTCCCGCGCCACCGAGGTCAACCTGACCAGCCCGGCGGCCAAGCGGATCGTCAAGTGGTGGAAGGAGATGTACGACAAGCACTACTACGCCTACAGCGGCAAGCTGGAGGACTGGGACGGCGCGGATGCCATCTTCGTCTCCGGCCAGTCTGCCATGGAGATCACCTCCACCAGCGATGTGGTCAACCGACAGCGTGATGCTGCCGAGAACGGGTTCAGGCTCGGAACCGGCTACCTGCCCTACCCCGGCGACCAGCCGTGGCACGGCGTAATCGTCGGTGGCGCCAGCATCTGGATGACCAAGGGGCATCCTAAGAAAGAGATGGAAGCCGCCAAAGAGTTCCTGATCTGGTTCACCAACACCGAGAACGCAATCCGCTGGCACAAAGGCACCGGTTACTTCCCGATCCGGAAGTCGTCTGTGGATGTGCTGGAGAAAGAGCACTGGTTCGAGAGGAACCCTGCCTATCGTGCTGCTTTCGACCAGCTCCTGAAGACCAAGGCCGATCGCGCCACCCAGGGCGCCCTCATGGGCCCGTTCCCGCAGATCCGCACCATCGTCGAGCAAGC
The DNA here is from genome assembly GCA_015486235.1 of Anaerolineae bacterium. Classification (GTDB taxonomy): domain Bacteria; phylum Chloroflexota; class Anaerolineae; order S016-19; family S016-19; genus S016-19. The sequence goes on along the minus strand of WFSD01000246.1, from coordinate 1,854 downwards.
GGTGGAGCAGGTTCTGGCCGGGAAAGCCTCGGTTGACGATGCTCTGGCCGACGCCAAGAAGAAAGCGGACAAAGCATTGCAGGATTACAACGCTTCCATCAAGTAAAGCATCTCCGATGACAGTTGGGTAAGCGGATCGCGTGCCGTGTCATCCCAGCGGCACGCGATCCTATGTATCCCTCCCCCGTAGAGTGCCGGAGGGTACGAAGACATCAGGAGGCAATATGTACTCTGCCAAGTTCAAGAGCAAGACACTTCCGTGGGTATTGCTGACTCCCACCCTCGTCATTCTTACTGTGTTCCTTTACTATCCGGTGACCCAGACTTTCAGGCTCGCCACATATCGGGTAGCATTCCTTGGCCTGAAGAAACAGTTCGTGGGGTTGTCCAATTTCGTAGACCTGGCAAAAGACCCGGCGTACTGGCACACTGTGGTGGTCACGATCATTATCACCACAGCAGTGGTCGTTGGGGGCATGGCGATCTCCCTGGTGATAGCGATGCTCGCCAATCGCCCTATCAAAGGTGCGCCCATCTACCACGTTCTTCTCATCTGGCCCTATGCCCTCTCGCCCGCGGTGGCCGGTGTGGTGTTCCTCTTCATGTTCTCCCCCGGGTTCGGGCCGGTGAACTACCTGATGGGCAGGATCGTCGGCACGGAGCTGAACTGGCTAGGGGACCCATCCCTCGCAATCATCCTGATAATAATGGCGGCTATCTGGAAGAACCTGGGTTACAACGTGGTTTTCTACCTTGCCGGCCTGCAGAACCTGAACAAGGAGGTTCTGGAAGCAGCGGAGATAGACGGAGCAGGTCCGTGGCGGAAGTTCTGGTCGGTGACTTTCGCCCTCCTGTCGCCCATGACGTTCTTCCTGCTGATCACCAACATCACCTATTCTTTCTTCGACCTGTTCGGCCTCATCGACATCGTGACCAAAGGCGGGCCTTTGGATGCCACCAACGTGATGATCTACCGCCTCTATCGGGACGGTTTCGAATACTACCGAAGCGGCATGGCAGCGGCCCAGTCGGTGATCCTGTTCGCCGCCGTGGTAGCCCTGACATTGATCCAGTTCCGGACCAGCGGCCGCCACGTCCACTATGGAGGTTGAGAGATGGGACTGAGTAGAAAAACCAGAGATGACATCCTTACCCACGCAGTACTGATAGCCGTGACCTTCCTGGTCATGCTGCCGGTTCTCTTTGCTCTTTCCAAGTCCACTCAGACCAGGGCGCAGGTATTTCACTATCCGCCGATTTTCGGCCCCGGCACGGCGCTGATGGACAACTACAAAGTGGCATGGACGGCGGCAAACCTGGGAATTTTCATGAGGAATACTTTCATAGCGGCTATTGTGGTGATGATCGCCAAAACCGCGCTCTCCATGCTCGCCGGGCTTGGGCTCGTCTATTTCGACTTCCCCTTGAAGGAACCTGTTTTCTACTTCATCCTCTTCACCCTGATGATGCCGACGGAGATCATGATCGTGGCGTTGTTCGACCTGGTCTCCAAGCTGGGTTGGAGCAACAGCTACCTGGCCATCACGGTGCCGTTCCTGGCCAGCGCTACTGGTGTGTTCCTATTTCGACAGCATTTCTCCAGCATTCCCCCGCAACTGGTGGACGCCGCGCGGGTAGATGGGGCGGGGCCGGTCCGGTTCCTCTTCAGCGTTCTGGTGCCCATGTCCTGGAACACTGTCGGTGCCCTGGCGTTGATCCAGTTCATATACATGTGGAACCAGTACCTCTGGCCGTTGGTCATCATCCGTGAGGAATCGCATCAGCTGATCCAGGTCGGCCTGCGAAGCATGACCGCCGTGCAGGATGTGACCAACTGGGGCGTGGTGATGGCCG
>WFSD01000245.1 GCA_015486235.1 Anaerolineae bacterium | reverse complement strand
TCGCATTGGTGAGTTCCTCAAAGAGGTGGACCTCCTGAGGCGAGGTTTCGTGTATTTAGCGATAGTGATGGACGTGTTCACCCGTGGGATCCGGGGTTGGGCGTTATCCCGATTTCTAGACCATGGCTTAGCCCTGGAGGCGCTTGAGATGGCTCTTACCAAGGGGACGCCCAAGATTCATCACTCGGATCAGGGAGTGCAATATGCTGCTGGTGAGTACGTAGAGCTGTTGGAAAAGCACGATACCAAAGTCAGCATGTCGGCCAAGGGGAGACCTTATCAGAACGGATATGCTGAGCGAGTGATCCGGACGATCAAAGAAGAGGAGGTTGAGCTATCGGAGTACGAGGGGTACTGGGATGCGAAGGCGCAGATCGGGGAGTTCATCGAGGAGGTGTACCAGAAAAAGAGGATCCACTCAGCGCTTGGGTATCTTACACCGGTGGAGTTTGAAGAAAAGTGGCATAGAGAACGGGAAACCGTAGCTTCACTCTCTAAGAACGACAAAAAAACTGTCCAACTTTCGGGGTCCACTACATTTGGTGATACGCTTTGTGTTTGTTAGGCAGCTCGAAAAGGAGGTAAGAATGAAAAAGGTTATTCCGTTAGTAACGGTGCTTTTTGTGCTCGGCTTTGGTTTACTAGGACAAGCGCAATTCCCCTCTTCACCATGGCCAGCAGAGGGGCGACTCTTTCTGCGGATTGATCATGGGGGAGCGGCTCTTGAAATAGGCTATAGTGGAACATTCGGGGGCACCCCAAGCGGTGCCGCTGAACTTGCAAAACCAGCCTTTTGTATAGCGTTGTTCTCTAAGCAGAGTGGAAAGTTCACGACTAAATACTGGTGGCTCGAGGATAAGGATAATGTTAGGGATTTTCGTTATCTAAGGGATTCTTTAGAGCGATATCTTGCAGCTTCGGATAAAGGTTTCTCCCTTATTTACCCATCGGAGCATTTCTATATTCCTGACCAGGTTTTTCAGGTGTTAGGATTGGGAAATACGGTCCTCATCAGGGGCGTCGGTCATGAAGGTTCTGGAGATAGTGAGAGGCGGTTTTTTGTTGAGGTTAAGCTCTCCTTAAATGAGGCACAAAAGGTGGTTGATGCCCTCACGGTTGCCTTAAGTGATATGCATGATTAAAAAGGAGGAATTATGGGTAGAACGTCAAAAATCGCCCTCCTGGCTGTATCTCTGAGTGCTCTCCTAATGTTGTCCTTTACGGTTGTTCCCTTAACGGGCCTGTCTAATGGGAAACAAGTGTACGTTGGGGTCTAGTGTACGTTGGGGTCTACCATTGGATTTTGTACGGTGGCGGGTAGGCCCTGATCAAGTAGAATGTCTACTTGACGGGGGTGTGGTTGTTGGGGTCGGCAGGCGTTCGCGCACTGCTCGAGTCTGAAATGCCGCCCCCGTCATCTGTACCATCCAGGAGGAGTCTTTTGGGATGGTGCCAAGTGTGTGGCTCTGAACAGTAGACGAGACAGCCTGGATGATCTCATATCTGTGAGGAGGCACACATGGAACCCCATCTTCGGGTCGGTATCGACGTCGGTTACAGAACACATCGAGTAGCAATCGCTACTCCTGACGGTGAAATCGTCGAGGAATTCGACATCTCTCACTCTACTGCGGGATTCGAACACTTTTTTCATCGCGTAGAGTGTCACCGTCACAGGACTGAATTATCAGTTGCGGTTGCCATGGAGGGATATAACGGGTACGCCCGCCCGTTGGATCGGCTGATCCGGGAGAAGGGTTACCGGCTGTACAACGTGAACAACCTGAAACTTGCCCGGTTCAAAGAGGTGTTCCCCGGAGCAGCGAAGACGGACGTGATCGATGCTCGCAAGATCATCGAGCTGTTTCACCTCCGTGACCAGCTTCCCCTGGCTAAGGATGTACTCCAGGAAGTGGTTGAGATCCCACCGGTGAACGAGAAACTGAAGCGGTTGAGTCGAAGGAGAAGGCAGTTGGTGAATGAGAAGATCAGGGTGCAGAACAGGTTTCAGTCCGACTTACAATCAGTGTGCCCAGAGCTTCTCGCCATCACCACCAGAGCGGACAACCGCTGGTTTCTCCGGTTCATCACCTGCCGCGATGATTTGCGTAAACTTGCCCGGCTGCGCCAATCATCGGTGCGTGGGATTCCCGGTATCGGGGAGAAGTACCCCATCTCATTAAGAAATGGCAACTCAAGGCGAGTTTCTCATCGGAAGTAGAATATGTAGGGCCGATGATCATTGCGGATGGAAAGAGGCTACTGGAGCTGTTGAAGCAGATCCACACCTTGGATGCGGCGATGGAGGAGCTGGCTGATCGATCTGAGATTGCACAACGCCTGTCTACCATTCCCGGGTTTGGGAAAACATCGATTGCCGAGCTGGCCGGAGAGATCGGAACGATGGAGCAGTTCAGCTCAGAGGCAAGTCTGGCGCTGTATCTGGGGATGAGCCCGCTGACGCACCAATCCGGGCAGGTACATTGGGCGAGGAGTCCTCGTCAGGTAAACCGCCGCGCCAAGGCAGCGATGATGACGGCGGTAGTACGACACATACTGTGGGTGCCTGAATCCAGGAAGTACTACGAGCGGAAACGGGCTGAGGGGAAGGCACACAATCAAGCGGTTCGTGCGTTAGGACGACATCTTG
>WFSD01000244.1 GCA_015486235.1 Anaerolineae bacterium | reverse complement strand
TCGGGGGGCGCGTTGCCCTCCGGACGACGCCGATACACTGAGCAGTGCTGCTACGCCCCTATTTGACGAAATGGTTTACCCTCGGCCGAAAATAGGCTCGCTCTCCTGACCGGTCCGCCGGTCGGAAGACGACGGAGTGACGATTCGCCCGGTGCTCCGCCTCTCCCTATGGAAGAGGGGGCCAGGAGGTGAGGGCAAAACTCATTCGCCCCCAAGGGCACAGCGGTGCTGTGCCCCTACCCCATGGAATGGGAGAAGAATGGGGCAGTGTGGCGTCCCCTCATGCGGCTGCGAAAATAGCCGAGGGCAAAAAGCGGCTACAACCCTCACGATTATCAGCTGACCTGGGCCTTCCCTGAACCACTCCTATTCCAGGTTCGTCAAGAGTCCAATCGCAGATTTCGCTGATTTTTCGAAAGGGTTCAGAAGAATGTGAGCAACTCCACAGCGCGTAACCTTGCTTAAACGGGAAGAAACACTTGCTCGTAGGTAGGGGCGCAGCGTGCTGCGCCCATCGTTGAACCCAAAAAAGGAGTTGTGTTGGCGCTTGCAAGCACCGAATGAATTCGGCACTTGGAGGCGCCTTCGGCGCCGACCAGAGCGTTGTCTCCGCGAAGGACGTTCTTTTGACGTAGGAGCGTTCTGAGCGACACAACGTCCTGTTCGGCGGGCGTCAGCCCGCCTCGAGAGCCGGATTCATCCGGTGGATGACAAAAACACAACCCTTTGGCGGATGACTTGATAGTGCCGGGCTTTCCGCCTCGGTTCGGGACGACGATGCAGCGGCGGAGGGCATTGCTTTTTCAGGAACTCGTCTCCAAAATCAGCGAAAAGTCCGAACAGGGGCTGACAAATCCAAAAACCATCCAGAGGGACATCTTCTCAGCATTCCGGGAGCTCTACGGCCAACGGGATCTGCTCCGGAATCCCGTATAACCCCAAAGTTGTCCGTACCATAAGTCGCTTTTATAATGTGCACCAGCACTCATCTTTTGAACTTTTGACAATCGGGCTGCCCTGCCAGGCTGAGTTTTTCGCTTTGAAGGCAGGAAAGAAGGGGTGGTACATCTTGTGGTCGGGCGGAGCCCGACTACAAGATGTACCACCCTTTCTTCCCAGTCATGTGCCAGGCGTGAAGCCCCAGAAAGCTCCGTTTCCGCTTTGTCAAAAGTCCAATCATCTTATGACGATGGTGCAAATGGAATGTCAAGTCAATTTGAAACCCAAGGGGTAGGAAGTGACGACACTGGGATAGGCAAGGACATTGCCCTCGCACACCCTGAGCAATCCGTCAGCTACATCTCCGACGCGGCACTCCTGGCGCTGCTGACGATTTTCATCCTGCATCCGCTAGCGCTCACCAACCTCATCCCAGGCAGCGGCGACATGTTCGCTTATTTCATCCCGTACAGGGCCTATGCCAACGCTGCCCTCCGACACGGCCACATTCCTCTATGGGATCCATACCTGTTCATGGGCGTGCCATTCCTCGCCAACAGCCAGGCCGCGGTGCTTTACCCGCTCCATTGGCCACTGGCGTTTCTGAGCCCCGGCAGGGCTGTAGCGTGGTCGATAGTGCTACACGCGTACCTGCTGGCGCTCTTCACCTATATCTACGCCAGGCTCTCGGCAGGGCTAAGCAGGGGTGGGGCACTGATGGCGGCCAGTCTTCTTGCATTCGGTGGATTCACAGCGGGCGCGGCGATGCACCTGAATCAGCTCAATGCTCTGGCATGGTTCCCGCTGGCACTCCTGTTCTGGGATGTCGCAATGGGGAGACGGAAACTCGTGGGCATGGCGGCCCTCGGCGTCGTGGTTGCCATGATGGTACTGGCAGGACACACCCAGGCGACTTACATCGCAATGTTCGGGCTGGGACTATACGCAGCGTGGACCGCTGGATACGGCGCACTCTCATGGAAAGACCTGGCAAGGCGGCTTGAAGCAGCACTACTCGTCTACGCAGGTGCAGCGGCTATCGGGACGTTCCTTGCCGCAGCTCAGCTCCTACCCACACTGGAACTCTCCCGCTACTCCCTTCGTCAGGGCGGGCTGAGCTACCGGCAGGCAGTCTCGTTTTCCCTCCGCCCCACTAAGCTCCTGTGGACGCTCCTGCCACCCTACGGCGTGGACCTGGCGCAGAAATTCGGCACGCCGGCATTCAGCGAGTACATAGCGTATTTCCCAATCGCAGGTTGGGTTCTGATCGTCATAGGGCTCCTGAAAATCCGACTGGCTCGGAGGTCATCAGCCGCCAGACATCAGCCGCCGGCCAACGACCTGGCCAGAAGCGTGTTTCCCCCGGTGGTCGCCGTCATCGGTTTCCTTCTTGCCTTAGGCGGCTACGACCCGCTGTACTACCTGCTCTACAGGCTGGTACCCGGGTTCAACCTGTTCCGTGCTCCGGCAAGATGGATGTTTCTGACAAGCTTCGGGCTTGCCATGACCGCTGGCATCGGATTCGATGCCGTGATCGAGCCAGGCGTCGCGCGCATTTTTGGGAAAGATCGGCCCCACAGTCACTGGATAGCGGTGTTGTCGGGATTCGCCATCTGGCTCGTCGTGATAGCGGAACTCACCGTAGCCATCAGAGCAATGCCGATATCACATCCAACCGCGCCACAAGCGCTGAAGTCGGTTCGCAACCCCACCGCGTACCTTCTGAGCGACCAGGGAGGGCCCAACCGCATCCTCAGCATTTCCGACATCAAATACGATCCCGGCGACCTGGCCGATTTGAGACGCTCCTTTGGCCCGTATCTGACCCAGCAGGGGCTTTACGACCTCGTCGTGGACACCAAGAAGAAGGAAATACTGGCCCCGAACCTCTCCCTCTACTTCCATACCCAGACCGTGGACGGCTACGATGGCGGCCTCTTGCCACTGAAACGGTACAATGAGCTACTGCGCCTCTTCCTGCCAGAAGAGAGAATTGTGCCGGACGGTCGCCTGCGGGAGCAACTGAAGCGGGTTCCATCTCAGCGCCTCTTGAACTTGCTCAATGTGAAATATGTCATCACCGATAAAGTGCACGATCAGTGGATAGATGACCGGTACTACGATCTGCAGCAAGCAGCGGAGGTGAGTGCCGGAGCGCCGATGATGTTGAAAGACCTGCCACAGAGACCATTGACGCATATCGGCATTGTCTGGGACGGCAGGGAAGGAACGGTTGCGGCAAAGTCGGCCGGGGGAGGGACTTACCGGTGGGGTCTCGACGACAGAAGCGGTCGGGACGTCGATCTGCCTGGCGGCGAGAAAGCACGCCTGACAGTGCTGGGAATCCCTGGCGCAGCGCAGCCGTGCGAGATGATCCGACTGCAGAAGATCACTATCGCAAGCGAAGCCGGCATCCGAGTGCACGGCGTAACCGTCTGGGACGAGAGGACCGGCGCTCACTGGGCGTTGTCCATGCCCCGCCCTGCCAACCTGAAGCGAGTCTTCTCCGGCGACGTGAAAATCTACCAAAACGAGAAACTGCTGCCGCGGGCGTACATGGTTTACCATGCAGAGCGTGCCCAGACGGCCAAAGAAGCATTAGCGCTAATGTCCAACAAGGATTTCGATCCGTCTGTGGAAGTGGTGCTGACGTCGGTAGAAACGCAACATACAGCGTCCTCACCGCCGACAACACATGAAGCTAGGGCCGCAATCGCCCTTTATGAGCCGGAACGCGTCGTGGTGAAAGTCCACACAGACATTCCCGGCTACCTGGTGCTCTCGGACACCTATTACCCTGGCTGGAAAGCCACGCTCGACGGTCGGGAGACTCACGTCCTGCAGGCGGACTTGCTCTTCCGGGCAGTGCAGATCCCAACAGGAGAACACACTGTAGAATTCGTGTACCGGCCATGGCCATGGAAAGTGGGGGTGACGATATCACTGACCACGCTGGTATGCTTAGCCCTGGGGACACTTCTGCTGGCCCTTGGGAAATTCTAGGGCCGCACCAAAGGTGCGACCCCGCAACGCAGCTCTGTTTCTTTCTATGTGCTGTCAAATTCCCGACACTTTCAATCCCCGGACCGCCAGGCGTGATAGATACAAATCTGGGGAAATACTCACTTCCAGCGGGCAAGCTCCAGGCTCGATCTCGCCGCGAGCCATCATCTCCACCACCATCGCCGCGGGGAAACCAGTGGTACGCTCCATGCTCATGAAGCCAGTCTCCGGATCGTAGAAATCCAACATCTCCAGCACGATCCCGGCAGAATTGCCGGAGCCTGCCTCCACCCGGAGGATCACCAGATCGGGGTCGTCATCGAAGGAAATCAACGGCTTCACCAGCCGGTGGAACAGCTTCCTGGGGGCCACTTCCACGCCGTCCACCTCCACCGGATCCAGGCCCAGGAAGCCGGCATCGGCGAAGAGCTTGACTTGATCCCGGTGCCCCGGATACCGGACAGTCTTCTCCCAGTACTCGTCCAGCTTCCCCTCCAGCGTCCATGGCACGGTGGATGTCCCGCCAGAGGTGACGAACGCCTCGCATCGGCCCAGGGGTTCGGGGAAATCCAGCATCTCCAACTCGGACAGCGCCGGGACTTCGGTGACTTTCCCGCCCCGAAGGATCACAGCGTTGCCGGTGTACTCGTTGGTCAGGCCCTCGATGTTGAAAGAGAGCTTGTAGTTGAAGGGCGGTTGGGGGTGCTGAGGCAAGCCCCCCACGTAGATGTGGACCCAGCGCGGGTTCTCCAGTTTCTCCAGGGCGTACATCGCCAGGATGTTGCCCAGGCCGGGCATCAGGCCGCAGTCCGGCACGATGGATATTCCCGCTTCGCGGGCGTCCTCGTCCAGGGCGAGCTCCCTCCGGACGACATCGGTGTTGCCACCCAGGTCCGCCACGGACGTGCCGGCATCCACGGCGGCTTCCGCCACCGCAAGGTTGAACGAGTACGGGACGGCGCTCAGCGCCGCATCCAGCGGGCTCAGCCACGCGACGAGCGCCTGCCGATCCCGCACGTCTACCCGGCTCGCCCTGGCCACGTTGCGGCCGAGGAGCCGGTTCACCCTGTCAGCGGCCGCCTGCGCCCTGTCGAGATCGAAATCCGCGATGGAAACGGAAGACGGGTCGCCCCAGCGGGCCATGTCGTAAGCAGCAGCGGTGCCCTGACGTCCGGCACCCAAAACGCCGTATTTGAACATGTCATTCGCCTCAGTGCAATATCTTGCTCAGGAACTCCTTGGTACGCTCTTCCTTTGGCGCCGTGAACAGCCACTCCGGAGTGGTCTCCTCCACGATCTTCCCGGCATCCATGAAGAGAATGCGGTCGGCAGCCGCTCTCACGAAGCCCATCTCGTGGGAAACCACCACCATCGTCATCCCTTCCTCTACCAGTTCCAGCATCACATCCAGCACTTCCTTGATCATCTCCGGGTCGAGAGCGGAAGTAGGCTCGTCGAAGAGCATGATTTTCGGCTGCATTGCAAGAGCGCGGGCGATAGCGACACGCTGCTGCTGCCCGCCGGAAAGCTGGGCAGGATAGGAGTCTGCCTTGTCCGGTATCCCAACTTTCGCCAGAAGTTCCATGGCGATTTTCTTCGCTTCTTCTCCGCTCCGCTTCCTCACGATCCGCTGCGCCAGTGTTACATTTTCCAGGGCGGTAAGGTGCGGGAAGAGGTTGAACTGCTGGAAAACCATGCCAACCTCAGCGCGCACGGCATCAATATCGGTCTTCTCGTGGGAAAGCTCTATACCATCGATGACAATACGGCCTCCATCCGGACGCTCGAGGTAATTCAGGCAACGCAAAGTCGTGCTCTTACCAGAACCGCTGGGGCCAATGACGACCAACACCTCACCCTGATGAACCGTGAAACTAACATCATCCACAGCCACAACGCTGCCAAACCTCTTGACAAGGTGCTCGACAGTGATAACTTCAGGCCCAAGTATCTTGTCTTTCATTTTTCTATCCCCTTTCAAAGGAGGTCTTCTTTTCGGTCCACCTCACCAGAAGAGACAGCCCGATAGTCATAATCAAGTACATCAAAGCCACCATGTTCCAGGTCGCGAACGTCCGGAACGTCCTGGAGACGTTGAGCCTGCCCAGATAGGTCAGATCTCGGATGGATAGCACCGACACCAGAGACGTGTCCTTCAGCATGGCGACCAGGTTGTTGCCTAGCGGGGGCAAAATCACCCTGAATGCCTGCGGCAGAATGATGTAACGCATGGCCTGCGTGTAGCTCATGCCCAAAGACCTGGCGGCTTCCATCTGTCCTTTGCCTATGGATTCGATGCCAGCCCGGAAGACCTCGGCCAGGTACGCACCATAGCCTATGCCCAGGCCGAGCACGCCTCTGGTGATCAGGTTCCTGATGTGCAATGGTGGGGCCACCACGTATCCGATGTAGAGGAGCAACACCAGCAATGGAATGCCGCGGATTATCTCCACGTAAAGAGTGCCGAGAGTGTAGAGAACTGGATTTTTGGACACCCGGCCAAGTCCAGCCAAAAGCCCAAGGACCAGGGCCAGTGAGTAGGCAACCACCGTCAGCAATAACGTGATCTTGACGCCGGAGAGCAGGAACCTCACCGTATCCTGGTACACGGGCGAAAACAGCGCCACGATGATGGCGAGCAAGATGATTAGACCGAGGATGAGACCCCACCAAGGGGTGTTTTCGAACGAAATTGGAAGCAATCTCCCTTTTGATTCGGCCTCCGTTAGCATAAGTTCCTCCTGGAATCAGATTCTGGAATCAACAGATCGATGACAAATCAACGGAAGCTCCCTCGGCCAGACAGCATTCCGCCGATTCGTTCACTCTCACAGCCTTCTCAGACCCTCAACTGGGCATCCCAAGAAGCAGCGGCGAACTACGCACTACCAGAAAACCCACAAAACAGGTCAGGCAGTTTGTCGGCACCCCGACGACGAAACCAAGGATGACCACGAGAATCTTAACCACCTTGTTGCATTTCGCGCTGGCGGATGTGACAAGCGACCACGTGTCCCGGCTCGCCAGGGACTTCCATCAACTGAGGTTGCTCTCGGCTGCAGATTTCCTCTGCAAAAGGACAACGGGGGTGGAACCGGCATCCGCTGGGCGGGTTGATGGGG
>WFSD01000243.1 GCA_015486235.1 Anaerolineae bacterium | reverse complement strand
TGGCAAATCGCCAGGCGGTGCGCGGCATGATCGAGAGTCTGGATACCAGAGGGCAGATGGTGATCATGGGGCATGCTATTCCGATGCCACTGTCCCTGAACACGCGGCCTTACAGCGAGGAATTCTGGCAGGAGATGCTCTCCGGAGGGGAGAATTCTTCCTCCCCGAAAGGCGAGGACGCTTTCGACGAAATATTCTGATTCACGGTTGTCGGCTCTTTTCTCTGCGCTCCCCGCGCGCTTTACAGCAGCCGCATCATCTGGCCTCGCGCCATGTTTTCCACAAATCCCTTATCCCGGGACGCTTTCCGTACATCAAGATGCCCATCCGGAAAGTCCGAGCACCAGCCCAGAGCACAAACGGGATGGTTACCAGTATCACCGCCAGGCTGATCATGATGTCCGATGTAGGCACGCTGCCCAACGGCAAGCGCATCATCATCATCGTGGGAGCTGTGAACGGGAAATAGCTTAGCGCTCGCGCTAGCGGAGCGTTTGGGTTGGTGATGATGAATCCGCTCACCATGTACGGCACAGCAGCCATGAGCGAGAAAATGCTCGACAACTGTTGCGCCTCCTTCAAATTCCCGCCGATAGAACCCAGAGCCGCCATTGCCACTGCATACAGAGCGAATCCGAGAACATAGTACACCACTGTCAACGCAAGGGGTACAACTTTGTTTAGCAATGGCAGTGCTGTAGCCAGGAGCAGCACCGACCCGCTTGAGAACGCCACTATGGATGCTAGCCATACCAGCACCTGGGTAAGCCCAAGCGCCCCGAGGCCGATCACTTTACCGGCAAGCAATTCCTGGGCAGACACGGACGAGAGAATGATCTCGAATATCCTGTTCTCTTTCTCCTCGGCTATGCCTTGTAGCAGGTAGCCAGAGCTGATGAAAATAGTTATTATCAGGAGGGCGGCCAGGAAGTATGGGATGAGGAGGTCGTACACCGCCCCGAAAGGTCTAGCCGCCTCTTTTCCTTCTTTCTCACCTTTGCTAACCTCGACCGAGACAAATCTTGCCGGGTAAGCCGCCCTATGTCTGACCGCCGGGTTAGCATCGCGCAAGAGATGACTTACGAGGAACGCTCTGACCCTTACAGAATCTGAGATTGCTTCACCTCCGGGGCCTCTACCCGCGGTGAGGACCTTGACCTCGCCGGTATTCACGTAATTGGCCGGGATTTCCAGTGCTACGGAGATCTTCTTATCAAGCAGAGCCTTCTTTGCCTGATCGTCGCTTTGGTAGAGGACGAAGTCGTTTTGGAACTCAGGCAAAATCGGGGTGAAAACGCCGGACTTGTCCACTATGCCAACCATTTTCGGCTCCGGTGAGAATGCCCTCTGGAAGAAATTGGTAGCCTCCCCGCTGAAAAATGCCATGATTATCAGGGTGATTGCCCCGAGGATTGGCACCAATGCAGTCACAATGATGAACCCCATACGGCGGACGTTGACCATGTACTCATGCTTTGCTATGACCCAGATTTTACGCACGGCGGCCTCCTCCCACAACTCCGATGAAAATCTCGGCAAGCGGCTTGGACTCTACCTCCAGGAATGTGGGGGTCACCCCTGCACCCAATAGGCCGGTTAGGGCCTGGCGAACGGTTACATCATCGTCGAGCTTTAAGCGCCACTCTCCATCTATCAATTCCCTGCCCACCACCCACGGCAGTTCTTCCGGCAGGGTATCGTTGCACCGCAGTCGCAGGCTTTTTCCGGCGTACCGCTGCTTTATATCACTCAGATTGCCGTACAGGACGGCCTCGCCTTTGTTGATGAGCAGAATCCGGTCACACAGCACCTCCACCAGATTCATCTGGTGCGAGCTGAGCATTATCCCTTTGCCGGCGTCCTTGTATTCCAGGAGCAGCTCTTTTATCACTTCCAGGTTGACCGGATCGAGCCCCTGAAACGGCTCATCCAGGATAATCAAGTCGGGATCGTTGATCAGCGCCGCCAGAATCTGGAGCTTTTGCTGCATCCCACGGCTTAGCTCCCGCACTTTGCTCTGGACTCTGTCGGCTAAGCCGACCCTTTCCAGGAGGTCCAAGGCGCGTTTCCTGGCGTCATTTCGGTTCCAGCCTTTTAGCTCCGCCAGATACACCAGAACCTCCAGTACTTTCAGGTTGCGGTAAAGGCCTCGCTCTTCCGGCAGATAACCTACTCTGTGCTTGGCCTCTCTGGCCGCCCCGCCCAAAACGTTTACCTCCCCTCGATCCGGGGCAATGATGTCCATGATCATGCGGATGGTGGTGGTTTTCCCTGCGCCATTTGGCCCCAACATGCCAAAAATCTCCCCAGGCCGCAG
>WFSD01000242.1 GCA_015486235.1 Anaerolineae bacterium | reverse complement strand
TTGTAGATTGGGCCGTCTGGCCCGACCAGGCGAGCCGGGCAGCTCGCCCTACGATTCCCGCCAAAAGTCATCCCACTACTTAGGTTTTCATGTGCCGGGCTTAGCTCTCTTCCTGTTCCTTCTTCAGTTTCTCAATGACCTCATTGGCGATGTGTGTCGGGACGACAGCATAATGGGAGAGTTCCATGGTGTAAACTCCCCGGCCCTGGGTTATAGACCGGAGGTCGGTGGCGTAGCGCTGCATCTCCGCCAGAGGCACTTGAGCCGTGATGATGCTCTTCCCTTTTTCCTGCTCCATCCCCTGTATGCGGGCACGCCGTGTATTGAGGTCGCCCAGAACATCGCCCATGAAGTTCCCTGGCACCACAATCCTGACGTTCATGATCGGCTCCAGGAGCACTGGACTTGCTTCCAGCACTGCTTTTTTGAACGCCTCACGGCCGGCTATCTGGAACGCGATGTCCTTGGAGTCCACCGGATGCTCCTTGCCATCGTACACCGCAGCTTTCACATCCACCACAGGGAATCCTGCCAGCACGCCTTGGGACAATACTTGCTTGATTCCTTTCTCGATGGAGGGGATGAACGCGCTGGAGATCGCCCCACCGAACACCTCGTTCAGGTATTCGAATCCACCACCCCTGGGGAGCGGTTCCACACGCAGGTGGACTTCCGCAAACTGCCCTGCACCGCCGGTCTGTTTCTTGTGTCGGTACTGGGCGCGCGCTGTCTTGGTGATGGTCTCCAGGTATGGCACTTTCGGCTCTTTCGTCTCCACGCTGACGCCGAATTTGTTCTCCAGATACTTCACGGCGATGAGCAAGTGCATGTCCCCCATGCCGGAGAGGATTGTCTCCCTGGTGCTGGGTTCCTGGTGCCATTGCAACGTTGGGTCTTCTTCCACCAGGCGGCTCAAGGAAGAGCCGAGCTTTGCGGAATCCCCTTTCCCCCTGGGATACACGGCGACAGAGTAGATTGGGGCCGGGAAAGAGATCCCTTCCAAAATGATCTGGTTGTCCCTGTCGCAGAGGGTATCGCCGGTGATGGTGGAAGAAAGCTTCGCTACCGCTCCGATGTCCCCTGGCGTGATGCTCTCCACGGGGGTTTGATCCTTTCCCCTGACTGTGAAGAGTTGGCCGATGCGCTCTTCGTTCCTGGTTCTGGGATTGTACACTCTGGAGTCTGAGTGAAGGATACCAGAATAGACTCGCAGATACGTAAGCTTTCCGACGAAGGGGTCGGCCGTAGTCTTGAATGCCAGCGCTGCCAACGGGCCGCTGGGATTGGGTTCCAGCGTCACCTCGTCCCCGGCAAGCGTCTTTGCGACCTCTTTGTGTTCCGCAGCGGATGGGGAATAATCCACCACAGCCTGGATCATCGGCCTCAGCCCGACACCGGTCTCGCCGGAGGCCGCTATCACGGGCACCAAAGCCCCCTTCGCAACGGCCGACCGCACGGCTTTCAGTATCTCCTCTGGAGAAAGTTCCTCTCCCTCCAGGTATTTCATCATCAGGTCGTCGTCTTGCTCAACAGCGGTCTCCACCAGCTGGAGCCTTGCTGCCTCTGCGTCGTTTTGGAGATCAGCCGGGATATCTTCCTCAGCGGCATCAGGGCCCATGTATGCTTTCATCCTGACCACGTCTATTACGCCACGGAAATTGTCATCTTTGCCGATTGGAAGCAGCAAAGGCAAAATGGCTGAGCCGAAAATCTCCTGGGCCTGGCTGAGCGACCGCTGGAAGTCGGCATTCTCGCGGTCCATTTTGTTGATCACGAGAAATCTTGGAAGGTTTCGCTCGTCAGAGGCAGCCCAGACCAGTTCCGTCCCCACTTCGACCCCGGATACAGCGTCCATCAGTACCAGGCCGCTGTCAGCCACGCGGATTCCTTCCCTGGTCTCGCCGACAAAATCGGCATAACCGGGGGTGTCCAGCATGTTCACTTTCTTGTCGTTCCACCCGAATGGGAGCACAGAAAGCTTGATGGAAATGTGTCGGTTGATCTCCTCCTGGTCGAAATCGGAGACCGTGTTTCCATCGCTGATCTTGCCTGCTCTCTTGGTAGCCCCGGCCGTATAGAGCACGGCCTCGGACAGCGTGGTCTTGCCTGAACTTCCATGTCCAAGAAGAACGACATTGTAAATCTGGTTACTGCTGTAATCCACCATTATTCCTCCTCGAAACGCGTCGTAAAAATGTTTTCCTTCATAGGTATGTTGCCCCCGGAGACTTCTTCCTGATGCGAGAAACAACCGGGAAGTGGATTCGATTTGTTTTTCGGCACTAAGACAGCCCATTGTAACTAAAAAGGAGAAACCTGTCAACCAATTGACAGCAAGGGAGAACGAAGCAATTCCTGAGGGCCCTACGGGCCCCAGGAATTTACATGCCCTCCGGAAGGCTTTCGTCAACCCCAGGAAAGTCACAGCACAAGCCCCGCGGGATACTATATTCCATGGGGCAAGCCCTGTATCGAGCGTGAAGGCTTCCAGGAGCACCTCTGGGCTTCGATTTGCTCCGAAAGCCCAGCAAAGGAAACTCGAAGAAAATCCTTGGCCTCCCATAACTTAAGGGTGACCCCCCGGCGCCCTGTGTTTACGAATGAGAATCTATATACATTACCAGCCGTTTTATGTGATTGGTTTTTGCGTCAATTTCCCCTAACTTTAAAAACATCCTCCTTGTGATCGACATTTGCGTACTGGCGCTGCCCTGTGTTACACTATAGCTCGCCATACGAAATGTTGTAGTCAAATGAGATAATGCTACAACATATGGTAGCTTACTGCCCCCTGGACTATCCTCGGGCAGGGGCTCTCGTGTCGATTGTTTCGGCGCAGTCTTGAGGAAACCGTCTGCCCCGGTGTCTCTGTTTGGGCCACCAGGGATGGTGTGTGTAAAAATTAGATTACTACAGTGGTGGGTCCGGGAGATACAAGATGCGTTGTCCATATTGTGGATCAGATCAAACACGGGTGGTGGATACGCGCCCTACTTCCGACGGCATAAGGCGGCGTAGAAAATGCCTGGCCTGCGGCAGAAAATTCACGACCGTGGAACGGGTGGCTCCACAGCTTCGGGTGATAAAGCGGGATGGGCGGAGGGAACCTTTCGATCGTCAAAAGCTGCTGCGAGGCCTCCAAGTAGCTTGTACCAAGCGCCCGATTCAGGCAGAAGCCCTGGAAAAGATATCGGAGCAGATAGAGGATGAGCTTGTATCTCGGGGTAAGGCCGAGGTATCCAGCCAGACGATAGGGAACATGGCGCTGGAGAAGCTCAAGAAACTGGATCACGTGGCCTACATCCGCTTTACTACAGTCTACCTCAACATATCCGATCTAAAATCCATTCAAGAGGAAATCAATCGACTGCTCAATTCTGTCGAGCAGGGATGATCTGGAAGCGGTAGGGACGCAGTGTTGCTGCGCCTCTACTCTCGCATCTCCTCATCCTTTCGCGGGGATGCATTTTCGCTGTTGAGGTACCCTGACAACGAGGAGGAAACATGATAAGTGAGGAAAAAGGATTGGATACAAAAGGATTGGAAGATCTGCCGAGGCCAGAAAAAGATGGTTCGTGGTCTGAAGCGGGACTCCGTATTCTCAAAGAACGGTATCAGCAGAAAGATCCTCAGGGCAATTTGATCGAGACCCCGGAGGATATGCTGTGGCGGGTTTCCAAAGCCATTGCGGAAGCTGAGCGCTGCTGGGGTTACGATGACGAGGCATTGGCGGATAGAGCACGGACATTTTACGAAGAGATGGTCGAGCGGAGATTCGTCCCCAACTCTCCCACGTTGATGAACGCCGGAACGAATAGCGGCCTTCAGTACTCGGCGTGCTACGTCCTGCCGGTGGAGGACTCCATTCCGGGCATATTCGAGGCAATCCAGCACGCTGCGATAGTACACCAGTCCGGCGGTGGCACAGGGTTTGCTTTCTCCAGGCTCCGGCCAAAAGGAAGCAATGTCATGACCAGCAGCGGGCAGGCCAGTGGGCCGGTTTCTTTCATGCGCGTGTTCGACGCGGCAACGGAGGCAGTCAAACAGGGGGGGCGCAGGCGCGGCGCGAACATGGGCATCTTACGGGCAGATCACCCGGACATCTTGGAATTCATCGAAAGCAAGCTTAAAGGCGGAATTACCAATTTCAACATCTCCGTCGGGGCCACCAACGAATTCATGGAAGCGGTCAAGAAAGGGGAGAAGTATCCATTGCGGGCACAACCTGGGTGGCCTGCGCCAGATGGCAGCCGTTACAAGGGTGGTGAGGTCATCGGCTGGATGGACGCCCGCGAGGTTTTTGACAGGATCGTGAAAGCAGCATGGACCACCGGAGACCCGGGGATGGTGTTCCTGGATCGGATGAACGAGGGGCCCGCAAGCCCGACGCCGGAGCTTCATCAGGTGGAGGCTACCAATCCCTGTGTTACCGAAGATACTTTTGTGATGACGTCGGAGGGGCCAAAGCAGGTGCGGGACCTCATTGGCTTTGGGTTCAGGGTGATGGTCGACGGCAGCCCGTGGGATACGACAGATGAAGGGTTCTTTTCCACCGGCGTTAGGAAAGTCTACAAGATCACGACCAAAGAAGGGTTCGTGCTGAAAGCCACTGGCGACCACCCAGTGAAGCTGGTCGGGGCTATGACGAGGGACACAATCGAGACAAGGTGGGTCAACGTGGCGGACGTGCGGCTCGGCGACAGGCTTCTCCTGCACGATCACAGGAAGGTGAACGGCTGGGAAGGCAGGTACGGCTTTGGAGAAGGATATCTGTTGGGCTTGCTGTTCGGAGAGGAATCGGCGGATCAGCGGATCGAGCAAATCAGCATCGATTCGACGCAAAGGCGCAGAGAAGCAGAGTTCTTGAATCCCTCTTTCCTCCACGCCTCCGCATCTCTGCGTCGTGAATTCTCGGCGGTTTCTCGGCAGGCCATCAGGGGGCTTGCGACGGAATTCGGCGTGACTCCCGGGAACAAAGAGCTGAACGAGAAAATCGAAAAGACCTCTTCTGAATTTCACAAGGGTTTCCTGCGCGGAATTTTCGATGCGGATGGTTCGGTGCAGGGCTCTCAGGAAAAAGGTGTCAGCATCAGTCTCTCCCAGAGCAACCTGAACACGCTCCAGAGCGTCCAGAGGATGCTCCTTCGGCTGGGCATTTTCTCCCGAA
>WFSD01000241.1 GCA_015486235.1 Anaerolineae bacterium | reverse complement strand
GTGCACCAATGGCATCAGAGGTTGTTCATGTCTTTGGGGTACTCGGGACATCATTGGTCATCCAGACGGGCAATTGTGGCGCACTTGCGGATGGGATGATGGCCGGGGACCTATTTACGGCTACGGAAGCCCACTGTGGGGAAGGGGCGTCTCAATACTATGAGCCGGGAGGGAAGACCGTCACGGCATCACTGAATCTTCGGGAATGGATGGCGGCTGGACGGCTGAAAAAAGTAGAACTCCATGCAGGTCGGATTTACACAACTTCAGCGCTTTTTGCGGAAGGCATGGAGGACATCGAGGCCTGGTTCCAAGCAGGTTTTGCCGCTGTGGACATGGAAACGGCGGCAACCTTTGCTGTTGCCAAATATTTCAACATGGATAGGGTATCTATTCTCTATGTTTTTGATAATCCAAGACAGAAGGAACACATTTTGCTGGATGATACTCAAAAGGACGAGCGTCGCACGGCTGGCAACAATCGCATGATAGAATTAGTCTTGGAGGTTGTTAAGGAATATGGTTCGCAGAAGCGTAGCTAGCCGCAAAGGCGAACACTGCCTAACCATCGGATCCAGTTGACGCCAAAACGCGTGACGGATTTTGAAGGTTGTGTGACCCGCCTCATGTTTTGTTTGGTATTGAATGTCGGTACAGGTTTCGGCGCGACTGTTGCGTGACCGTTAGGCTGGGGCCTGTGAAGCAAACGAGGTGCGAAACGTTTCCTTCGCGAGGGGAAGTGGAATGCGATACCATTTATGGAGGGTAATAGGGCTTTCTCTTATAGGGATGATAGCAATGGTGGTTGGTGTTTCTTGTAACCCAAGCGCCTCCCCTGCAGTTACCACGGCGGCTGTAACTTCTCCTGTGACGCCTACCTCAACTTTTACTCCTCCAGCAACTTCTGTCTCGATTCCTACAGTCACCGTTACTCCTACTGAGCAGCCTACGCCTACGGGGCTACAAGACCAAAAGTCTACCCCTCATTGGGCCGAATATGAAGAGTCTCTGGCTGAGAGTATGCTGGCTGGGGCATGTCCTGCGGGGGCAGAAAGTGGATGCGATGCTTTGTGTGAATGGGTGATTTTAGGCCATAGAGAGCGAGAAGTTTATGTATGGGCTTTGTGCCAAGTAGCGTATTCGGATACAGGCCCTGCGGCGAGCGGGCCGGCCGTAATTCGATTGTCGCCTGGGGGAAAAATCGAGGCCGTTCTGATTCCCAGAGATGGCGTGTACTACGGACCAGATATTCGAAAGCTGTTTCCGGCTGGAGTACGAAAGAAGATAAGGAATATTGGTGCATACTTTGATTCGCAGGCAGCAATGGCGCATATCGCCTTACGTCGAAAAAATCGAGCGATCCCGCCTATGATTGTAGAGAAAGGAACCCCTCTGCCGTGAGGAATGATTTGGCAGCCCGACAGCGTGTTCGACGGACACGGCTACTTGCCGTGAGCGACCGTTGGCGGTTTTGGGGCAAAGTCGGGTTGCCAGCGAGGGTGGTGGGGCAACACGCTGTGCTGCTGACGCCCGACTTGGCAGACAACCTTCGCCTGTTTGAAACCTTGCTTGATCATGCTCGTGTGTTGGGCGTTTGGCCCCCCGGAAACCCGCTCGAAGGCATCGAAGTGGACATCCGTCTCGCAAAGGCTGTGAATGCCGTGGTCAGAGGATGAAGATAGAGCAAAGCATCCGAGATTTGAAATCTCTTTTGGGCATTGATCGAGGGATGAACCAGAAGCAGTGACACATGGAGAAGACATTGGCATTGGTCATTCTGGCGTACACGATTGGGGCGCTTCCAGGAGAGATGCTGCACGATTTACTCTGCGGAGGGCCTTTCAAGGAATGACCTAGGTGATGCTCGTCACGCCTGCTCCCTGAGCCGAAGGGCGATCAAAGCCGCTCCATAGGCCCCCATCAACTGGGGATAGTCGGGGAGAATGACTTTTTCGCCGGTTTCTTCTTCGATCATGCTCCGGATGGCCGGATTTTTCACCACGCCGCCGGAGAGCATCAGCGGCGGAACCAGCCCCACACTCCGAATCATCGCCACTATCCGCTTGACCAAAGAACGATGCAGCCCTTTCAGAATCGGCGGCACATCCACGCCGTGGGCGATCATGGAGATGATCTCTGATTCGGCGAACACTGTGCACGTGCTGGAAATGCTCACTTCTTCTGGCGAGTCGATGGCGACTTTGCCCATCTCTGTCAGGGGCACTCGGAGTCGTCCAGCAGTATTCTCCAGGAAACGCCCCGTACCGGCTGCGCATTTGTCGTTCATGGTGAAATCCACCACTTGCCCTTTGGGCCCGATGACGATCACTTTGCTGTCCTGCCCACCTACGTCCACCAGCGTGCCGCCGTGTCCCACCTGCCGGTAGACGCCTTTGGCGTGGCAGGTGATCTCTGTGACTTTCTTGTCGGCTTGATAGACGAGGTTGCGGCCATAACCAGTGGCGACGAGGGGCACGCCTGATATGTCCCCCGCATCTTCCTGCACCCTTTTCAGAAAGCGATCCACCTGATCCTCCACACGTGGGTCGGCTTGTTCCAGGTGGTGCCATACCATCTCACCGCCGTTGTCCACACCGACCATTTTCACTGTCGTGGAGCCGACATCTATCCCCAACGCTGCGATTTTCATCCCGATGGTTTTTCTGCCCTCCTCTCAGACTGGTGGCGCGGGGCAGGGTGTTGAGCCTGCATTTTTCCGCATTCGTCCCCTTTTGTTCAGTCCTCCAGCATTTCCACAAATGCCGCCAGGCGGGAGGCCGCCTGCTCCTCGGCATACGCCCGCGGGTCGTCGTGGTCTGCTTCCAAGAGCAGCGCCGGAACACCGTAATCCCTGATGAGCTTGTTCCGCTGATCCACCTGCCCGATGGAGTACGGCTTGCACGAGCGGTCGGAGTGCAGGATCACCCCGTCGAGCTGGAATTCGTCGATCATCCGCTTCATGGTGTCCAGCTTGTACTTCGTCCCCCGGTTCAGAATCGGGTAGATGTACGTGCGGGCCATGGACTCGATGGGGCGCTCCGGGTCGATCAGCGGGGCAAGCTCGCCCCAGGCGTTGGTGTACGTCGAGGCCACCACGGCGATGCCGTGCTTGCCCAGGTACTCGGATAGGTATCGGAGCCGATACCAGATCGGCAGGTTGTCCCAGAGGAGCCGTTTCCGCTCGTTTTTCACCACGCCGATCCCCTTGGAAATCCGTTCGTCCACCTCTTTCAACATGGCGGCGTAGAAATCCACCGTGACTTTCTCGCCGCGCATCTCCACGATGGGCGCCATGTGGATGAACTGGTCGAAGACGGATATGGGGGCAGGGCGGTGCTTCCCCCGGCCCATGATTTCCAGCCAGAGCTGGGAAGCGTCTTTGCTGAGCCGTGTCGCCTCTTTCAGCTTCCGATAATCCAGCTTGCGACCCGCCACCTGCTCGGCGATGGGAATCGAGTCCTCCAATTGTTTCTTGACGAACTCGATGGCGTGATCCGTGGCGTCGGTGTAGACGAAAGGCGTGTCGATGAGCACCAGCGGCACGTGGAAATGGTGCGCCAGAACCCGATACCAGAAAAGCACCGTCTGGCAGATGTTGGTGCAGGCCAGGAGCAGGTCAGGCTTCGGGAGTCTGCCCACGGGCGTCTTGCCGGAGAGCATCGCGCCGATGTCCGTGCGGGCGTAGGAGCAGATGTCCCGCGAGTACCCGGCGTTCTCGGCCTCGGAGGAGATGTCCACCACCACCCGGCGGGTTCCGCAGAGCGCACCGTGGTTCTCCGGGTAGAGGACGTAGAACCCCAGCGCCTGCAGGATTTCCACCGGCCCGCCGGAGGTCACCCAGGCCACAGGCCGATGGCCGTTGACGTAGCGGCCTTCCAGGTAGTGCATGGCGATGAGTTCTTTCGTGCGTGCGCCGATGCGCATCGGCGGGGCAAGGATGTCCGTGCGCCATTTCGAGGGCACGTGCGGGTGCTGCTCCGCCTGCCACCGTCGCCATCGCAAGACCGCTTTCCCGGCCAGCTTCACATTCCAGTAGTATCTCGCCGATGCCGCCAGGTTCATTCCAGCACCTCCAGGAACGCCCCGATGCGGGTGAGGGTCTGGTGGGGCAGCGGATCGCCGATGTCCACCTCGATGTTGACCGAGGGGATTCCGGCTTCTTTCAGTTGTCGGCGCAGGTCGGGCAGATCGAACAGTTCCGGCTCGCAGAATTTCACGTCGTAGAAGATGATCCCCCTGGCGCCGGATTCCCGCACCAGCGATGTCAGGTGCTCCGCCCGCTCCTCGATGGGGCTGCCCCGCGTGACATCCGGCGGCGCGAAGACGATTCGCTCGGCCACGCGGCGGAACGGCTCGTCGCTCCTGCCCGCCGGATAGAGCCGCCTGCCGCAGCACGCCAGATCGTCCGCCACGACGGTGCCGCCCATTTCCTCGATGGCGTCCAGCACCTCCATAGGTTCCGGCACGATGCCGGACATGACTACCGGCACGCCATCCGCTCCTTCGCCCGAACCCCCGCCCGCCAGCGCTTCTTCGGTCAGCGCCACGAAGTCCTCCGCCGGAAGGAACTCCCGCGAGCGCACCAGCCGGTAGAACGCCATGTTCCCCATGGCGATTTCCCGCCGCCGATGGTAAAGCTCCTTCAGTTTCGCATCCGCCGCCTCTTCCCGCTGCACGGCTGCCAGCAGCGCCTCGTCCGATGGACGCTTTCCCGTGGCTTCGGCCAGATTTTCGTACAACGAGCGGAACTCTGCGGTCAGGAACTCCACGTCTTCCTGCCGCCGTCCCCGCGGAATGTAGATGGGAAACACGGGCTGGCGGGGCTTGACGAAGTCGATGAGGATGCTCCCCAGCCCTTGCAGGGAGTCGCAGGCGTGGGGCACGATGATGAAATCGGTCATGTCCAGACCGCCCGTCTTGAGGAACGAAAGGGCGTTGTGGACGATAGAGCAGACGTAGGGCTGGAGGTGCGCCCCGCCGTAACTGACATCCACTTTTGGCGGCC
>WFSD01000240.1 GCA_015486235.1 Anaerolineae bacterium | reverse complement strand
GTACGATGCCCTCGCAGTGATGTTGATATCCCTGGCACAGAAACTGGCAGGGGGTTGAGTCCGCACGGGGCTTTGGTTGAGCTTACCCCGAGATGATGCCGTGGGGTGAGCGAACATCCGTTTCCACCTTTCACCTCCCTCGTTTATTATGGCGGAAGTGGCAAGAAGAGAGGTATCCAGGACGTGGCCCAGAAGAGCTATTTGCCTTGAGTTCGATCATCGTCTCCTCGCAGGAGTGAATCGGTACGGGCGCAGCATGCTGCACCCACACCGGCCGAACGTTGCCTTGCTCACGATGTACCGCTACTCATCATGTCTGAACCCCGGTGTGCCGTCTTGACAAATCGCCGAGGCATCGTGGCTGACCAAGGCGCGGAATAACATCATCCAGGGCAACGTCGAGAAGCGCTTGGCAGCACCGTGTCAAGCGTAGCGCACGCCGGGAAAACGAAGCAATTCCTGGGGGCCCTGCGGACCCCCAGGAATCAACCCGCCTTCCTGGAGGCTTTCGTCAACTCCTGACAAGCCACAGTACAAGCTCTGTATTGGGCGTGAGGGCTCCCGGGAGCGTTTTCGGGCCTTGATTTGCTTCGAAATCCCACTCCGTGGAGGGGACAGCGAAGTCGCCGCCACAGAAGTCTCTTCAGAACGTTGAGAAGATGCGTCTTCCTCACGAAAACCCCATCGCTCTGCCAGCCCAGAACACGATGGTGGTGATGACGATTGCCGTCGTAAACGGCACCAGTATGCTCATCACCGTCCACCGGATGCTGCGAGTCTCCTTCCAGGTAGCCCAGACGGTCACCAGGCAAGGCATGTAAAGCATGTAAAAGGTCAGGAACGTGAACGCTGTCAGTGGGGTCCAGCTCGACGCCAGAGTCGCCAGCAACTGGGTGGCATTTCCCAGCGTGTGCTGAAGCCCGTAGGTCATGGCCAGGGAAGGCACCACGATCTCTTTCGCAGGTAGAGTAAAGAGCAGAGCGGTTATCATCTCCCCGCTAAGGTGCCATGGAGCGCCCAGCGGAGCCATCAGATGCACCAGTCGCCCTACCAAAGTTTCGTCGAAAGGAGCGTTGTGGGGTATGTTGCCCATGGCCCAGATGATCAAGCTGGCCGGCGCTGCTATCTCTATAGCCCGGAGCATCACTCTCCCCGTCTGATCCCGCAGGGAACGCCAGATCACCTGAAGCCACTGTGGTTCCCGGTACGGAGGCAGTTCCAGGACGAACCCGCCAGGCTCCTTCCGGAAGATGGTATGGTTCAGGACGAATGTGGCCAGGAACACGCTGCCGAGGCTAAGCCCAACCATGGCCAGCATGACCTGGAGCGCATTGTCCTTGAACAAAAGAATCGCCAACACAATGCCGGCCCCAAACCGTCCATTGCAAATCACCAGGGGAGATGTCAGGATTGCCACGAGACGATCTTTCTCGTTGTCTATTATCCTGGTGGAGAGAACCCCAGTGACATTGCAGCCGAAACTCATCATGCAGGTCAGGCACTGCTTCCCCTGCGACCCAACCAGGCGCATCACCCTGTCCATGTTGAACGCCATCCTGGGGATGAACCCCATATCTTCCATGAGGGAGAAAAGGGTGAAGAAAATTATCATGGGCGGCAGCATTACGGCGATGACAGTGCCAGTGCCCATCGTGAGCCCATCCACCAGGGCTCCGGTGACCCACCAGGGCGCGCCTATGCTTTGCAGCCAGCCTCTGGAAACCATCACGAGCCAGTCCGTGGCTTCTTCCAACAGGTCGGATGGGTAGTTGGCTCCCTGGATGGTAATCCAGAAGACCGCTGCCAGCATCGCCAGCATTATCGGCCACGACCAGATTTTGTGGGTTAGCACCCGGTCTATCTTCTCGGTTATATTGCTCCATGCTTTTGGATGGCGGCGTTGCACCGAATGAACGATTTTGTCGGCCAGGATGTACCTCCGGCGCACAATCTCTACCTTAGCGTCGGGATCCATTCCCTCTCCCAAGCGGTACGACGTATCCAGTATCGGACAGAGTGAGTCAGGCGACGGGTCGGCCCCTGATCGCAACAGTTGCGGGCAACACAGGCCCAAATCGCCCTGCCGGAAAGCTTCGACGATCTGCGGATCGTCTTCCAGCAGCTTGATTGCGAGCCACCGTGTACGCCTTTCCACGCCGATGTTCTTCAGCATCCGCTCCAAGATGACAACCGCCCTCTCGATCACCCTGCCGTAGTCCAGGCGGACAGGATCCGTCTCTGCTCTCCGGTCGGCCACGGAGGCGACAGCGCGTACCAGGTCTTCCATTCCCTTGCCTGAGACGCCTACCGTCGGCACCACCGGCACGCCCAGCGCCTTGGACAGCGCATCCACATCTATCTCGACCCCTGTCTTTGTGGCTTCATCCACCAGGTTGAGAGCTACCACCGCTCGGTCTGTCATTTCTAGTATCTGGATAGTCAGGTTCAGATTCCGTTCCAGGTTCGTGGCATCCACTACATCCACGATCACGTCCGGTTCGTCCGATAGGATGTAATCCCTGGCGATCACTTCCTCCGGCGACTGGGCTGCCAGGCTGTAGGTGCCGGGTAAATCTACCACGTGGATCGTTCTGCCCAGGAGTTCGAATTCCCCCTCGGCCCGCGCCACTGTCTTGCCAGGCCAGTTCCCCGTGTGCTGGCGCATGCCGGTCAGAGAGTTGAAAATGGCACTCTTGCCGACGTTTGGATTTCCTGCCAGTGCTATGTTGATATCGTGTTTTTCCATCACTCCTTCGCTCCGTAGATAAGTAGTATGCATCTTCTCAGTACCCTGAAATAGTGCTCAGATTCCGACAGTTCACTCTGGCAACAGCCGTGCTCTCGAAAGTAGAGGCAATCCGGCGGCGCGCCTCTGTTTTCTTCCCCGATATTGGGAGAGGGGGGAGGAACAACGCAGATTTCGTTGATTTTTCGAAAGGGTTCGGGAGAATGCGAGTAACTCCACAGTGCGTAGCACTGCTCAAATGGGAAGAAACGCTTGCTCGTCGGTGGATGGGCGCAGCGTGCTGCGCCCATCGTTGAATCCGAAAAAAGGAGTTGTGTTGGCGCTTGCAAGCACCGAATGAATTCGGCACTTGGAGGCGCCTCCGGCGCCGACCAGAGCGTTGTCTG
>WFSD01000239.1 GCA_015486235.1 Anaerolineae bacterium | reverse complement strand
GCGGTGGGCCTTGCATAGGAGGAAGTTATGGACTTTGCAATTATCATGAAGCTCTTGCCGGGAATACTCGGAGCGTCGCTGCGCATCGCCACGCCGATAGCCCTGGCGGCATACAGCGGCGTTTTGTGCGAGCGGGCCGCCGTCATCAACATCGCCATCGAAGGGATGATGCTCACCGCTGCCATGATGGGCGATTTGGTGATGTTGTATACGGGCCAGATATGGCTCGGGGTCATTGCAGGCGTGCTTGCAGGCGGGCTTATGGGACTGGTCCATGCATTTTTCTCTGTTTCCCTGAACACCGACCAGATCATCAGCGGCACGGCGCTGAACATTTTCGCCGTAGGTCTTACCGGTTTCGCCTACCGGCGTTTCCTGGCAACACCCACGTTGTCCAGACCGAACCCCAGCACGCTTCAGCCAATCGACATCCCTGTGCTGGACAAGATTCCGATCATCGGGGTCTTCTTCCAGAACCGCCCGATTGTTTACACCATGCTTATCTTGACGGTGGTGATCCATTACCTGATCTTCTACACTCCATGGGGACTCCGGACGAGGGCAGTCGGCGAGCATCCCCAGGCAGCCGATACTTTGGGGATCGATGTGTACAAAGTCCGCTACATCGATGTAGTCCTGGGCGGGATGGTGGCCGGGCTTGGCGGGGTCTGGTTCTCCCTGGAAGAGGTAGGACATTTCGATATGCTGATGACCAACGGCAAGGGGTTCATCGGGCTTGCCGCTATGATATTCGGCAAGTGGACGCCGTTCGGCAGCCTGCTGGCCGCTCTGGTGTTTGGCCTGCCGGAGGCAATCCAGATCAACCTGAGCTCTTACTTCCCCAACATCCCGTACCAGTTTCTCTCCATGTCACCCTACCTTCTGACGATAATCGTGCTGACGGGGGTCGTAGGAAAGGCGGTGCCACCAGCCGCCGACGGCCAGCCTTACGAGAAGGAGTAGCTATTTTCATGGCGTTTTCGGGCTGGCAGGCAGCCCGCTCTACGGTAAGAACCTTGCATTTGGCTCTACAAACACGGATGATTCTCCGGAGGAGAAAATGAAAGAAATCGATAGAATACGCGAGATATCACGCCAGATGTCCCAGAACGCGACGTTCGCGGGCTACGATCATGCCCGCCGGGTAACTCAGGTGGCATTGGACATCGGCCGCGGGGAAGGGGCCGACCTGGAGGCGCTGGAGGTCGCCGGCCTGCTCCACGATGTCGGAGTACCACTGGACAAGCCGCGCCATTACGAGATTGGCGCTTTCCTGGTCAAGGGCATTCTCACCGAACTGGGCTATGATCGGGATTTCGTGGAGAAAGTGGCCCGCATGGTAGAAACCCACAGCCGGTACGGGGGGCCGGAACCGGAGACGCTGGAGGAAAAGGTCCTCCAGGATGCAGACGCTGTGGAGTATGTGGGAGCCATCGGGCTGGCCCGCGGCATCGTCCGAGGGATGGAGAACGGCAGCTATACAGGGAACGTGGACGAGCTTCCGGCCCTCATCGACAGCCTCACCAAGCAGGTGTCGGGCAACCTCCACACTGAGCGCGCCCGCGAACTGATCGAGGGAAGGGTAAGGTTCCTGCAGGAGTTCAAGGAACGCCTGGAGAAGGAGCTACACGGGGAAGCATGACGATGGCCCAGGATATGGTGCTTTACCACGGTGACTTTCACACGATGGACGCTGAACGACCGCGGGCTCAGGCTGTGGTCGTCTCTCAGGGACGGATAGCCGCCGTGGGGGACGATTCCCTGGCAGACGAGTGGCCGGGATATCCGCGGGTCGACCTGGAGGGGAAGGCCGTTATCCCGGGCCTGACTGATTCGCATATTCATTTCGTGTCCCATGCTCTGGCGCAACAACGGGTCGATCTGCGGGACGCGTCTTCCCCGGAGGACGCGCTGCGTCGGGTGGCGGACCGGGTTGCCGAGACGGAACCAGGAAGATGGGTGCTGGGGCGGGGATGGGATAGGAACCTCTGGCCAGGCGGCCGGTATCCCACCCGGTGGGATCTGGACACTGTTGCGCCGGACAACCCAGTTTTCCTCTGGAGCAAAGATGGTCATGTGGCCTGGCTCAACTCACGGGCGTTGGAGGGAATCGGCACTGGACAGAACACGCCGAACCCACCTGGGGGCGAGGTCATCCGGGATGTCCACGGCAGGCCCACGGGTATTCTCAAGGAGAACGCCGCTGTGACGGCGGAGAAGTCCGTCCCGACTCCTTCCGACTCGGAAATCGAGGAGGCGATTCTCCGGATGACGCCGGAGTTCCACGCCATGGGGCTGGTTGGGATCCACGATTTTGAGCGAAAGGACGCTTTTCGGGCGTTCCAGCACCTGCTGAAAGAGGGGCGGCTTGGCCTACGGGTGAACATGGGGATACCCCTGGACGCTCTCGATGCGGCCATCACCGTCGGACTGAGGAGTGGGTTCGGGAACCGGTGGCTCCGGATAGGAAACGTGAAGATTTTCTCCGACGGCACCCTCGGTTCCCGGACGGCGGCCATGTTGGAACCGTTCGAGGGGGAGCCAGACAACTGTGGGATGCTGGACATATCGCCGGAGGGTCTGCGGGACGCCATCCGCAAAGCAGGGAGTGCCGGGTTGGCGGTTGCCGTCCACGCCATAGGTGACCGGGCGAACCGGCTGGTGCTGGATGTGATGGAGGAAGCGCGGCGGCGTGAGGATGTCATGCGGCACCGGATCGAGCACGCCCAGCTTCTGGCGGAGGAGGACATCCCCCGCTTCGCGAGCCTTGGCGTCATTGCCTCGATGCAGCCGATCCACGCCACAGCGGACATGGAGATTGCCGACCTGCACTGGGGAGAGCGGTGCAAGGGCGCGTACGCTTTTCGCTCGCTACTCGATTTGGGCGTTCACCTGGCTTTTGGCTCCGATGCTCCGGTGGAGAGCCCGAACCCATTCCTGGGGATTCATGCCGCCGTCACGCGCCAGCGCGCCGACGGCACACCCGCAGGTGGATGGCATCCGGAGCAGCGGATATCGGTGGAAGAGGCAGTGCGGGGGTACACTATGGGAGCTGCGTATGCCTCCGGCGAGGAACGGATACGGGGCAGCATCTCCCACGGCAAGCTGGCCGACATGGTCGTGCTATCCCAGGACATTTTCTCCGTCCATCCGTCGGAAATACCGGATACCCTGGTTTTGATGACGATGATCGACGGGGTGGTGGTGTTCCAACGGTAGCCGGCGCCAGGTCGGATTTCCCGACGGGGCGCTCGAGGGCGTGGGGCAGGTGAAAGTATTGCCTCCGCCCACCCGCAGACAGAACTCCACTGTCGTCGCTTTTGCCCTCATCCATCACCCTGGCCGCCTCCGGCGGCTTGCCCCTGGCGGTAACGGCGTCAATAGATGGCGAGCATTCCCTTTCCCATCTGAACCTGGGCTTGCCTTAGGGGGCCTGGGGCCCAATGGGCCCCCAGGAATTAACCCGTCTTTCGGAAGGCTCTCGTCAACCCCTGGCAAGCCACAGCACAAGCCCTGTATTGAGTGTGAGGGTTCCCAGGAGCGTTTCCGGGCCTTGATTTGCTTCGAAAGCTCATAGGGCGAGTTCTCTTCGTGTTTGTTTAACCCCTGCGTTGCGCCAGTGGCTGGTTTTGTGCTATACTATTTTTGGTCATTGCTAACTGCTGTCCTTTTCCTTCGTCTGTCAGGAGGCAATCGGGTGCCG
>WFSD01000238.1 GCA_015486235.1 Anaerolineae bacterium | reverse complement strand
GTTTTGAGAGGGTTTGTGTGGTCGAACTTAGCGTTTTAAGACGATCGATCTGATATCGGGGAGTGGGTATGGAAGATACGAAATCCGGCGTGCAAATTCATCCGACTGCTGAAGTCGCTCTGTCTGCCAGGATTGGTCGTGGTACCCGGATATGGCACTATGCCCAGGTGCGTGAGGGAGCCGTGATCGGGGAGGAATGTATCCTCGGCAAAGGGGTTTATGTGGGCGCCGGCGTGCGGATAGGTAGTCGTGTCAAGCTCCAGAACAGGGTTTCCGTGTTCCATGGTGCGATGCTGGAGGACGGGGTTTTCATGGGGCCTCATTCCCAGATCACCAACGACAAGCTTCCGCGGGCCATCAACCCGGATGGTACTCTGAAGCGGGATGAAGATTGGCAGGTAAGCCCCGTAGTAGTACGCTACGGGGCATCCATTGGCGCCGGAGCTATTGTGTTGCCGGGCGTGGAGATTGGACGTTGGGCGATGGTCGGGGCAGGATCTGTGGTTACCAGGGATGTGCCGCCTCATGGCCTTGTGGTGGGGGCCCCGGCACGGCTGGTTGGGTATGTATGTGCCTGCGGCGAGCGACTGCGGGAACAGGCCGACGGTGTTTACATCTGCCCGGCATGCGGGCGGAGCTACGTCACCGAGGAAGGAGAGCTCAGGGAGATGGAACGAGAATGATACCAATTGCCCGACCGATGATAGAAACGGAGGAAAAAGAAGCAGTGCTGGCGGTATTGGATTCAGGGATGCTGGCCCAGGGCGAGTGGGTGGCGTCTTTCGAGAAAGCGTTTGCAAAGTACATCGGCGTGAAGCATGCCGTGGCGGCCTCGTCGGGCACCGCTGCGCTGCATCTGGCGATGCTGGCCCATGGCATAGGCCCCGGCGACGAGGTCATCACGAGCCCATTCACTTTCATTGCCACGGCTAACGCTGTGCTCTACACAGGAGCCAGGCCTGTCTTCGTGGATATCGAACCGGACACGTTCGACATCGATCCGAATCAGGTAGAGGAGAGCATTACCCAGAGGACGAAAGCGATTTTGCCTGTGCATCTTTTCGGCCATCCGGTGGAGATGGACGCCATCATGGAAATTGCCGAACGCCACGGTCTGACAGTCATCGAGGATGCGGCGCAGGCCCACGGGGCGGAGTACCACGGCCAGAAGGTTGGGTCTTTCGGCACGGGCGTCTTTTCTTTTTATCCTACCAAGAACATGACCACCGGCGAAGGGGGGATGCTGACTACTGACGACGACTTCCTGGCGGGGAAACTCCGGTTGCTGCGGGATCATGGTATGCCCCGACGTTATGTACACGAGGTGCTCGGGTACAATTTCAGGATGACGAACATCGCCGCTGCCATTGGACTGGCCCAGTTGAGCAAGCTCGATGGCTTCAACAGCGCGCGAATCGGCAATGCCACATACCTGACCGAACGGATCCACAAAGTCATTACCCCAACCGTGCGTCCCGGGGTCAAACACGTATTCCACCAGTATACCGTGCGGGTTCCTTCCGGCAGAGATGATGCTGTGGAGAAACTCCGTGAGGCAGGGGTCGGGGTAGGCATTTACTACCCGATCCCAATTCACCAGCAATCTCTTTATCGGGGGCTAGGATATCACGAGCGGTTCCCGGCGGCAGAGCAGGCTGCAAGCGAGGTGCTTTCCCTCCCGGTGCATCCTGCATTGACTCAGGAGGATCTGAATAGAATTGTAGAAGTTGTGGAGGCGCTATGATAAAAGCTGGTGTTATAGGCGTTGGTTCCATGGGGAAGAACCACGCCCGTGTCTATGCCGAACTGCCGGGGGTCAACCTGGCGGCGGTGGCTGATGTGGACGAAGAAGCGCTTCTCAGGGTCGCCCACACATACAAGGCAACTCCATATCGGGATTACCGGGAGATGTTGGAGAAAGAGGGCCTGGATTTGGTGACGGTAGCTGTCCCGACCCGCCTCCATGCCCAGGTGGCGAAGGACGTGATAGGGGCAGGGGTGCATCTTTTGGTGGAGAAGCCGATAACCAACGACGTCCCTTCGGGTATGGAGGTGGTGAGTCTGGCTCGCGAGAAAGGGGTAAAACTCACTGTGGGGCACATTGAGCGGTTCAACCCGGCGGTGATAGAGTTGAAACGACGGCTCCAAATGGGCCAGCTTGGCCGGATGTTCCGGATTCATGCCCGGCGCATTGGGCCATTCCCTCGCAGGATAAATGACGTGGGCGTAGTGTTCGATCTGGCCACCCATGAGCTGAACATGATAGAATATTTGACCGACTCCTGGATTACTTCTCTCTACGCTCAGATTGGCAGAAAAATCCATGCTTCCCACGAAGATGTGATGGCGGCGTTGATGACGCTGCGGGATGGCACCCTGGCGGCGATCGACACCAACTGGCTCACGCCCACCAAAATCCGGGAAATAACGATCTTGGGTGAGCGTGGGATGTTCCTGCTCAATTACCTTACTCAGGATCTCTATTTCATCGAGAACAGTGAGGCCAATGGTCAGTGGGACGAGTTGATAGCAATCATGG
>WFSD01000237.1 GCA_015486235.1 Anaerolineae bacterium | reverse complement strand
CTGGATTTCACGGCTTGGCCGGAGGTGGACACAGAGCTACTAGGGGTAGGGGTTTCGGATCACGTTCGTGGCGATCATGGGTTCGTCTTCTCCCGTCGGATGCACCTCGTAATATCTCAACCGTACGCTTCTATCCTTGATTATACCGTTTTCCAGGGCACCTCGCTGAGGCCGTATCGCCTGGCGGCTTCGGGAAGGGGAATGTATGTCGGTAAGGTGGCCACAGCTTCCATTTTCGTCGCTCCTTAGTCCAAAAAGACAAGACCCGACCTCGATGGGCCGGGCCAGTCGATTGCTCTGCGCCGGGTCTGGCCCGGCTTTCTCCAGGAGCCACCCATCGGACTTGAACCGATAACCTACGCATTACGAGTGCGTTGCTCTACCGATTGAGCTAGGGTGGCCCAGCGCCCAAATTATAACCGAATCCGGTTCCTCACGCAAAAACGAGCCTTCCTGGGAATTCGAAGCAAATCGGAAGCCCGAAGTCGTTTCAGAAGCTTTCTCGGCGCTTCTGAAGTGATCCGCTACTTGCCGTTGGGGTTGATGTAGAGCGATAACGGTTCTGGGGATTCCTGGGGGCCCGTAGGGCCCCCAGGAATTGCTTCGTTTTCCCTTCCTCTGTCTGCTCATGGGGACTGCCGGAGGGGCTTGACCTCGCGCCGGCAGCGCCGGCGCATAAGCCAAACCCTGTTTGACATAATTTCCCCTTTGGATTATGATAATAAAGCTTTTTCAGCTGCACGGCCGATGGCTATTGACCCAACACAGATGGACAGACGTTCATCTGTGTTTCTGTTGTGTGGAACCAGAAATATATGTCGACAGTGAGGAACATGGAAAAGGACTATTACGAGATTCTGGGTGTGAGCAGGGATGCCAGCCAGGAAGAGATCAAGAGGGCCTATCGCAGACTGGCCCGCCAGTACCACCCAGATGTAAACAAAAGTCCCGACGCCGAGACGCGCTTCAAGGAAATCAACGAGGCCTACCAGGTACTTGGGGATCCGGAGAAAAGAGCTGCTTACGATCGATACGGCCGTGCAGGCGTAGAGGGTATGGAGGGCTTCGGGGATTTCGGATTTGGTGGCTTTGGCGATTTCAGTGATATCTTCGGGGATATATTTGGCTTCGGGCTTGGCGGGTCACGACGCCGGAGGCAGGGGCCTCATCGTGGCGCGGATCTGCACGCGAGGGTCACCATAACTTTTGAAGAGGCTGTGTTCGGCACCGAGAAGGAAATCGAGATAGAGCGTGAGGAGGTGTGCCCTCGCTGCGGTGGTACCGGGGCAGAGCCGGGTACCTCGCCGGTGAGGTGTCCGGTTTGCGGCGGGACAGGACAGGTTCGCCGGGTGCGGCAGTCCATCCTCGGATCTTTCGTACAGGTGACGACATGTCCACGCTGCGGTGGCACCGGTGAGGTGATAAACTCGCCCTGCTCTGTATGCCATGGCACAGGACGTGTTGTCCAGCGTAGGAAACTACGCGTGAAGGTACCAGCTGGCGTCGACGATGGCATGCAAATCAGGCTTTCTGGCGAGGGGCACGCAGGTGAAAAAGGCGGCCCTAGCGGAGATCTATACGTGGAAATCCATGTGAAGCGGCATCCAGTGTTTCGCCGGGAGGGCGACGATATCCTGCTGGAACTTCCCGTAAACATCGTTCAAGCCGCACTGGGCGCGAAAGTACAGGTTCCCACCATGTATGGAGTCGAGGAACTTAAAATACCGCCGGGTACCCAGCACGGACACCGGTTCGTTCTCAAAGGCAAGGGTTTTCCACATATTCGAGGTTCGGGTAGGGGGAACCAGATAGTGACTGTCAAGGTCGTAGTGCCCACCAAACTGAACCGGCAGCAACGGGGACTTCTGCTGGAACTGGGGGGAACCTTAGGCAAGGAAAACCTCGGGGGCGAGAAAGGACTTTTCGATCGAATAGTGGAGACCATAGGTGACGCTTTTGGAAAATAAAATGCATCTCTGGGAGCTTAGCGTCCAGGCCCCGGATGAAGTCGTGGATTCACTGATGGAAATTTTCGGCCTTTACAATGGTGAGAACGGTGGCGGTGTGGTCGAGGTGGTCGGTTTTGATGCTGTCGGCGAGCGGACGGATGAGCGCAATGTGGTGCGCACTTACGTCCCCGCACGAGAGGGTGCTGCGGAACGGATCGAGAAACTGCGGTGGGCGGTCCGCTGCCTGCAGCATCTCTACGAATTCCCACCTCCTCAGGTGCGGAGCTTGGATGAAGAGGATTGGGCGTTGGCGTGGAAAGCCAGCTACAAGCCACTCCGTCTGGGACGCAGGGTGTTCGTACGCCCCTCGTGGATCGAGAACGTGGAGGTTGGGGAAGGTCTGATCGAGGTAATCCTGGACCCGGGGATGGCTTTCGGCACAGGGTTGCACCCGACCACCAGGCTGGCGCTGGAGTTGCTGGAGGAAACTGTTAGACCCGGCGATGTCGTATGGGATATCGGTACCGGGAGCGGCATTCTGTCCATCGTGGCCGCCCGTTTGGGGGCTTCCAGGGTGGTGGCCACAGACGTGGATAGAACCGCCGTCGAGGTCGCCAGGCGCAATGTTTCTGTGAATGGCGTCGAAGGTCTGGTCGAGGTTCAGCACGGCTCTGTGCCTGCGGGCGCCGGCACTCCGGACGTGGTTGTGGTCAATATCCTTGCAGAGGTGATCTTGCGCCTTCTGGAAGAGGAGCATCTCGGCGATTACCTGCACGCAGGAGGGAGGATGATACTCTCCGGGATAATCGCCCATTCCGCGCCAATGCTCCGTGGGCGTCTGGGTGGTTTCGGATTGTGTATTGTAAGAGAACGACAGGACGGCGATTGGTGGGCATGGTTGGCAGAGAAGCAGCCAATCGCTTTGCCGAGGAAATCTTTGATTTAGGGGGAAGAGAGATATGGGAGGTATGTTCGATCTCAGCGTTGGCAATTTCGGTGCCAAGAATGATGAAGATGTTGTGTACGATGTGGTTATCGTAGGCGCCGGCCCGGCCGGAATGGCGACCGCCGTCTATTCCGCCCGTGATGGGAAGAAGACCCTGGTTCTGGAGAAACAGATTGCTGGTGGGTTGGCGGGCACTACCCATTTGATCGAGAACTATCCAGGTTTCCCAAACGGCGTGAGCGGTGAGAAACTGATGAAGCTGTTCAAAGAGCAGGCGCTAAAATTCGGGTCCGAGTTCGTGGAATTCGAAGAAGTGAAGAACGTCGAGAAAAAAGATGGGATTTTCCACGTGACCACCGATGTGGGTAGCGTGTACCAAGGCAAGACAGTGCTGCTGGCTACTGGCAGTGCCCCGATAAGGCTTGATGTCCCGGGTGAAAAAGAACTGTACGGCCGTGGCGTTTCCTACTGCGCCACGTGCGACGGCCCGCTTTTCAAGGGTAAAGACGTGGTGGTAGTGGGCTGTGGTAACTCCGGCCTTCAGGAAGCGCTGACCCTTCTCGATTACGTCAAGAGCATCACTTTTGTCGAGTTCCTCCCGACTTCCAAAGCGGAGAAAATCCTGCGGGACCGGGTGATGACCAACCCGAAAACTACGTGCCTGTTCAGCCACATGGTGACCTCTATCAAAGGAGAGGGTTCTGTCTCCGCCGTGGCGGT
This sequence comes from Anaerolineae bacterium, assembly GCA_015486235.1. Lineage (GTDB taxonomy): Bacteria > Chloroflexota > Anaerolineae > S016-19 > S016-19 > S016-19. Next base: position 4,551 of record WFSD01000237.1, on the reverse strand, counting down.
GAAGAACAGGGAGACCGGGAAGGAATTCGAGGTGCCTGCACAAGGCGTTTTCATCTATGTGGGGTATCGCCCATACACAGAGTTTGTCAAGGGGATGGTGGATCTGGATGAGCGTGGGTACATCGTTACCGGGGAACACATGGCTACCTCTGTTCCTGGCGTTTTTGCCGCCGGCGATGTGCGCTCCGGGAACCTTGCCCAGGTCGCCGTGGCGGTGGGTGATGGTGCTAAAGCTGCCATATCCATCAGGGAGTATCTGCAAGGGCAGGGATGACCCCGCAGATTCCGGGAGGGTGTGCTTGACATATCCCTCCCGATTAGCTATAATTCTGCCTCGAACATTGGAAAAATTAATGCAGTGCAATGTGTGAAAATTTGACTCACAATAATTTGGAGGGATGGAAGTGCCGCTTATTCAAGAGAAGGATAGGAAATTCATCAAAGGGGAATTTGACAGCCTCAAGACCCCTGTGAAGCTGGTAGGTTTTTACGCTGATAACGGATGTGATTACTGCCCACAGACGAGGCAGCTTGCTGAGGAACTGGCTGAGCTATCCGATATGGTCGATGTGGAGATCCATGATTTCGATCGTGACCGGGATCTGGCTGATCAGTACGGTGTGGACAAGGTAGCTGCTACTATCGTGATGTCTCCGGACAAGGATTACGGAATCCGGTACTTTGGCATCCCGTCCGGATACGAGTTCACGTCGCTTTTGGAGGATATCCTGATGGTGGGCACTGGCGAGGTAGAGCTGCAACAATCCACTCTGGACGTGCTCAGGTCCATCAATGTGCCAGTGCACATGAAAGTGTTCATCACGCCCACGTGTCCTTACTGCCCGCGGGCAGTGCGGATGTCCCATAAGTTCGCATATGTAAGTGACTACATCCGTGGTGACATGGTCGAGGCCATGGAGTTCCCCGTGCTGGCGAACCAGTACAATGTGATGGCTGTACCAAGGACTGTCATCAACGACAGGGCGTATCTGGAGGGTGCCGCGCCGGAGAACATGTTCATCGATAAGATATTGGAGGCTCTGTCTATCAAGGAGCCTGTTACGAACTGGTAGTGTCGTCGTTTGTAGTTGAGGCTTGTTCCTCATCCTTGTGGAATGTGCTGTGATTGGGCGTGCAGATTTTACAATCTGTGCGCCCTTTTGGTATCTTTAGGATGGCGGACGGGAGAAGCTCTTTCGTGAGAGCGTTTTGCAGATTTGTTGATTCGAGAATGTTTAGCCTTGAACAGATCGGATGCAGATACCGCAGATAAACCGGGAAAGATCAGCGGGAATCAGCGCCTATCAGCGTTCTATTGCTGGGAGGCTGAGTAGTGACGATTCGAGAATATTCACCTGTCCGGCCCTGTCGGTGAATGCACCGGCAAGGTTTGTGCCGCATGATCGGTAACCGGACAGGACGTCTATATACTTCGTGTAACTAGTGCGCCGGGCCAGGCGCACGATCAGGACAAAGGGGTCTAAGACGATGCCTTATACGACGGTGGAGGGGGAGAATCTCTTTTACAGCGTGAATCGGGGCAAGTTTGAGAGGGGGCTGCCGCCTCTGGTGCTGGTGCACGGCGCAGGTGGGACGTATCTCCATTGGCCGCCTGACCTTCGTCATCTGCCAGATGCGCCTGCCTATGCCCTTGATCTTCCCGGGCATGGGCGTTCTGAAGGCCGGGCCAGGGACACCATTGAGGCATATTCCGATGTAGTGTATGGCTTCGTGCGTTCCCTGAGCCTGCCACCCGTGGTGATTATGGGGCATTCCATGGGAGGGGCTATCGCTCAGGACTTTGCTTTGCGTCACAGGGACTTGCTGGCGGGGCTGGCGCTGGTTGGTACAGGCGCCAGGCTTCGTGTAGCCAAATCGATCTTGGACGGACTAAGGAAAGATTATCCAGCGACGGCTCGGATGATAGGCGAGTGGGCTCATGCCTCCCATCCCAGCGAGAAGATGCTGAAACTGTACGTCCAGCGCCTCTTAGAGGTGCCTGCGGAGGTTACCTACGACGATTTCGTGGCTTGCAACCGCTTTGACCTGATGCAGGATGTCTCTCGGATAGACGTGCCGACATTGGTGGTGTGCGGCCAGGAGGATCGTCTTACGCCTCCGAAGTATTGCAGTTACCTGGCGGCGAACATACCAGGTGCGGAGCTCGTCCTCGTGCCTGCAGCCGGGCATATGGTGATGCTGGAACAGCCGGAAGAAGTGACCGCTGCGGTGGAGCGCTTCTTGCACAGCACATTTGCTGGATATCAGCGGGACATCGAATCAGCGAAACGACCTTGAGTAACAGGTAACCTTGATACGCCGAGATATCGTTTCGGAGTAACGATTGAAGGCGTCAAGAGATCGTTTCGTACCTTAACAAGATAATCGCCAACACATCGTTTCGCTCCGGTTGTGGTATCCTACCGTCGAGAAGGCTTCAGCGTTTTGTCTGGAAGCGTGCCATGGGCGAAGGGATACTTCGTCTTGGGCGGGAGCAAGCCATGCATAACTTTCTCAACAGAACGTGGGAAGTTCCCGAGAAGGAGTAAGCGAAGGAGGCCTTTTTGCCCTCTCCTATCACCCTGGCCCTCTCCCCTCTCCCATGGAATGGGCGATGGAAGAGGGATCCTACAGGGCCAGGAAAAGATGAGAGCTGCCGGACGGCCCCTCCCTCGCCCACCGGCGTGGGAGGGGTTGGGGTGGGTGAGGGCAAAAAGCCGCTCCATCCCAACATTTTCGAATGCTACCGATTCGTTCGTTATCCTTTCCCCAGCTACGAGGGACTCCTTTCTTCCCTATCGAAGCCGGAAGCGCCCTAGACAAGCTCTCCGGATGGCCTCCTCGGGTCACCTCGACAGTGCGCGACGATGTCTTGGCGGATATCTCGAATGTCAAAGTGCAGAAATCGAAACGATGTCTTGACGCACGACAGATAACTACAAGAGCGCCTACGCAAAGCACCACGACCAACGACAGAACGGGAGCACGCTATGAACCCACTGTACGCAACTATCCTGGCTGGCGGGAGCGGAACTCGTCTTTGGCCTTGCAGCCGTTCCAGCCGCCCGAAGCAATTTCTTGACTTCACAGGGAAAGGCACAATGCTTCAGGAAGCTTTCGAGCGAATTGCGCCTGTAATCCCGCCGGAGCGGGTGTGGGTGCTCACTGGAGCTCGGTATGCCGAGATGGCACGTGAGCAGCTTCCTGCCCTGCCTGAGCACAACGTGGTTGGCGAGCCGGTGGGGCGGGGAACGGCTCCCCCCATCGGCCTGGCGGCAATGCTGCTGCAAAAGATCGATCCCGGTGCCGTGATGGCAGTCCTGACAGCAGATCACGTTATTTCTCTACAAGGGCGTTTCCGTCGGGTATTGCTCCAGGCAGCGCACGTTGCCACGCGGGGGCACCTGGTCACCCTGGGCATCTCGGCTACCAGGCCAGATACCGGATACGGCTACATCGAGCGGGGAGAGATGCTTTATGAGGGGGAATTTTCCACGTACAGGGTGGTACGCTTCACAGAGAAACCAAACCGGGCAACGGCAGAACAGTTCCTATCCAGCGGGCGCTATTCCTGGAACAGTGGCATGTTCGTCTGGCGTGTGGATTCCATCCTGGTCGAGATCGAGCGCCAGATGCCTGAACTCTACGCCGGACTCCGGGAGATCGTGAGCGCGTGGGGAACACCTGAGCAGACCAAAACCCTCGCCAGAGTATGGCCGGCCCTACCGAACGAGACCATAGACTTCGGCGTCATGGAGCATGCCCGCGACGTGGTCGTGATCCCGGTCGAGATCGGCTGGAGCGACGTGGGTAGCTGGCACGCGCTGTGGGAGATCCTCCCTCACGATGACGATGGGAACGTAGCGCGTGGGGATGCGATCTTGATGGATGTGCACGGCTCCTTGGTCCACGGCAACGGCCGCCTGATAGCTGTCATCGGCGTGGACGACCTGATAATCGTGGATGCAGGCGATGCTCTGCTTGTCTCTTCACGGGAGAGGTCACAGGAAGTGAAAAAAATCGTCCGGGAGCTGGAAAAACGCGGCTGGCAGCAATACTTGTAGAAAGGTACGTGGTTTGTTCCGGAAAGCTGTGGAATGGTGCGGACCTGGTTCTAACAGATGACGTCGAAATGTTCTCCGTGCATTAGTCGGCTGCTACGTCTTGGTTGGTTTGCCAGGATGGGAAATAGCTTTTCTGGAGCATACCTGGAAAGGATGCTATGTCTGGGAAAAAAGTGCTTACACGGCGGGAGTTCTTGAAAAAGTCCGCCCTGACCACATTGATAACTATCGGCTCCATACTCCTGGGGCGGGAGATCGTCGTCCATTTGCCCGGCCAAAGTGAAATATGGCCTCCGCCTGGCAAGGGACACAAGACCCTGAGCGACCACGAATACGCCATGGTCGAGGCCGCGGCAGCCATCATCGTCCCAAGGGACGACGCACCCGGCGCGGAGGATGTGGGTGTGGCGGACTACATCGATCGGATGCTGGCACAATATCCTGCTCAGCAACAACGGTATCACCGTGGTCTTGCATGGCTGAATCG
>WFSD01000236.1 GCA_015486235.1 Anaerolineae bacterium | reverse complement strand
GAATACCTGGCTGTTTTGACAACAGCACCTTGCGCCGCTACAATTGATGCCAACACGCCCGGACGTGCGTGGAAAAGCGCCGTGTGAATTCGAGCATCGGGAGAAACGAGACCATGCCAGGCATAGACGAACAAATGGCAATCCTTATGCGGGGGGTGGATTACGGAGACCCCCAGATAAGAGATGTAATGGAGAAAGAGCTCCGGGTGCGGCTCGTCGAGTCGGAAAAGACCGGGAAGCCGCTGCGCGTGTACCTGGGCGTAGACCCCACAGCGCCGGATCTGCATTTGGGACATACAGTTCCCATGCGCAAGCTCCGCCAGTTCCAGGAGCTTGGCCACGAGGTAGTCTTTCTCATTGGCGATTTCACATCGCTGATCGGCGACCCCAGCGACAAGAACAAAGCCCGGCCAAGACTGAGCTCCAAGGAGATCAAGAAGAACGCCAAAACCTACACCGATCAGGCATTCAAGATACTCGATCCGGAGAAAACCATCATCCGATACAACTCCGAGTGGCTATCCAAGCTCACTTTCCGGGAGATCATCGAGATGGCTGCAAATTTCACCGTGCAGCAATTCCTCAGCCGGGAGAATTTCCGGAAGCGGTACGATCGCGGGGACGCTATCTGGCTCCATGAGCTCTTCTACGCCCTGATGCAGGGATACGACGCCGTGGCGCTCCACACAGACGTCCAGGTGGGAGGCATGGATCAGCTTTTCAACTTGCTGGCAGGCAGAAAACTTCAGGAATACTTCGGCCAGCGTCCGCAGGTCGCAATCACCCTCCCGATCCTGGTTGGCACCGATGGCGTCCTACGGATGTCCAAGAGCACGGGGAACTACATCGGCATAGACGAGCCAGCGGAAGAAATGTACGGCAAGGTAATGAGCATCCCAGACGAGGCAATGCTCGACTACTACAACCTGGTCACCAGGCTCACCCCGGCGGAGATTGCACGGATAGATGCAGATCTGAAAAGCGGGGAACTGCATCCGCGGGACGCCAAGATGAAACTGGCATTCGAGATAGTGAGCATATTCCATGGGGACGAAGCGGCCCGCAGGGCTGAAGAGCACTTCCGGCAAGTCTTCCAGCGCCGGAACCTGCCAGACGAGATGCCGGAGTACCGCCTGGAAGAACCGGTGGGCATCCTCGATCTCCTCAGAGAAGTCGAGTTCGTGAAAAGCAAAGGCGAAGCCCGGCGGCTCGTGCGGCAAGGGGCGGTCAAAGTGCATGGCAAGCCGATCAAGGAGATCACCTTTGTCCTGGAACCCCCTGGCGATGGCAGGGTAGTGCAGGTAGGGAAGCGCCGGTTCCTGAAACTGACATAGCGGGAGAAAGCGAGTGCCTCGTTTTGACAAAGGTACATGCTGCGGGTAAAATAGTTTTATAGAGTGAAAAACCTCCGCGTGCCGCCAGTACCAAGTTCCGGATCAATCCGGACGCGGCACCGGTCAATCTCTAAGGAGAAAAAATGTACGCAGTGGTAGAAACCGGAGGCAAACAGTACAGAGTGAGCCCTGGAGAAATGCTTTTCGTCGAAAAGCTCCCTTACCCCGAAGGGGCAAGCATCTCGCTGGAGCAGGTGCTGATGGTGGTGGACGACGATGGCAACGTCCGGGTTGGCCAGCCCACGGTCGAGGGCGCCGTGGTGAAAGCCACGGTCACCAGCCATAAGAAAGGGAAGAAAGTCCTTGGATTCAAGTACCTTCCCAGAGATCGTTACCGCCGGACAATCGGGCACCGCCAGATGCACACCTGGCTCCGGATAGACTCGATAGCAGGCTAGAGGAGGCTGAGATGGCACACAAAAAAGGGGGCGGCTCCAGCCGCAACGGAAGGGATAGCAACTCCAAGCGCCTGGGCGTGAAGAGGTTCGACGGCCAGGAGGTGACCTCTGGAACGATCATCGTCCGACAGAAAGGTACCAGGTTCCATCCGGGCACCAATGTGGGCTTGGGTAGCGATTACACCCTGTTTTCCAAGATAGATGGGTACGTCAAATTCGAATTCACGCCACGGGGCAGGAAGCGCGTCAGCGTCTATCCCGAGCGGATACAGCAGAAGGTGTAGATATGAAACCAAAAATCCATCCGAAGTACTACCCAAACGCGCAGGTCATCTGCGCTTGTGGCAACACATGGACTACGGGAGCCACAGTGCCGGTGATCCACACAGATGTTTGCTCCGCGTGTCATCCGTTCTTCACCGGTGAGCAGAGGATCGTGGACACTGCAGGGCAGGTTGACAGGTTCATGCGAAAACTGGAGAAGAAAGAGCGGAAGATCGCAGAGATCAAAGCTCAGCGAAAGTCGCTAGAAGAGGAACAGAAAGCAAAGCGGATCGCCAAGCGCATGGGCGCAGCCTGAAACAACAGGGATCACCCGCATTCCATCGTCGACCACAAGGGGCAGACAAAATGAGTCTGCCCTTTTTTACACCACGAAACTCCGGAGGAAGTGAAAGGTGTCCTCTCAACACAACGGCCACATAGAAGTGATTTGCGGCAGCATGTTCAGCGGCAAGACAGAAGAATTGATCCGCCGGGTGCGGCGCGCTGTCATCGCGAAACAGAAAGTGCAGGTCTTCAAGCCGTCCATCGACGACAGATACCATCCTACCAACCTGGCTTCACACAACGGCATGCTCCAGGAAGCCGTGGCAGTTTCCTCCGCCATGGATCTACTGAGACAAGTGAATCCGGATACCGATGTAGTTGCCATAGACGAAGTACAATTTTTCGAGCAGGAAATAGTGTCCGTTTGCAACCACCTGGCAGATCACGGAAAGCGGGTCATATGCGCCGGGCTGGACATGGATTTCCGCGGCGAGCCCTTTGGGCCTATGCCGACGCTCATGGCCCAGGCGGAAAAGGTAGACAAGCTCCATGCAATCTGCGTGGTGTGCGGAGAAGAGGCAAGTCGTACCCAGCGTCTCATAGACGGCCGCCCGGCGAAATACACCGACCCGGTGGTAGCCGTTGGTGCCAATGAGATGTACGAAGCCCGATGCCGCCGTTGCCACGTAGTGCCCGGGAAGCCAGCCTTTTCCGTAGAGCCGAATTTGTTTACAAAGTGAACTGGGGGCTTGTCAGACTCGTTTCAGTGGGCGGTTGGTAGGCGAAGTCATTGCCTTCGCCTACCCATGAACACCTGTGGTGGCGCCCCGTCTCTAAGATAGAATTCGATCGGAAACCGTGCCTGCAATGTTTCGCTTGACGAACCACCAGCTCAAGGAGAAGGAAGATATCTCGCGTCGAGGTGGGCGCACTCCTGACAGGAATCTTTCCTGGCGGCACCGCACCCTATCCGGCGGGCACTAGCTCTACAGAATATCGAGCAGGGCGTTAGGCGCTTCTGCTCCCCAGACATACTCGGCCGCAAGCCTGAAAAATCTGCGTAATCTGTAGTTCATTGGACTTTTGACAATCGGGTTGCCCTGCTGGGCTGAGTTTTTCGCCTTGTAGGCAGAAGAGAAGGGGTGGTACATCTTATGGTCGGGCGAAGCCCGACCACAAGACGTACCCTTTCTTCCCAGTCATGTGCCAGCCGTGAAGCCCGAGACAGCTCCATTTTCGCTTTGTCAAAAGTCCAATAGTTCATTCTTGGAGCAGAAATGTTAGCCAAAGTTCACACATGTGCAGTGGTCGGCCTCGATGGACAGATCGTAGACGTGGAAGTGGATCACAACCCAAACGGGATGCCTGGGATATCCGTGGTGGGGCTCCCGGATGCAGCGGTACGCGAGGCAACTTTCCGGGTCAACTCCGCTGTGAAAAACAGCCACTTCAAATTCCCTTTTGGCAGGCTGACTATCAACCTGGCGCCAGCCGACCTCCGGAAAGAGGGCCCCGGATACGACCTGCCCATGGCAATCGGCACCCTGGCGGCCTCAGGGCAGTCGACACCGCCGACAGAGGAATCCCTGGTCATCGGCGAGCTTTCCCTCGACGGACACGTGCGTCATGTCAACGGCATCCTCTCTGCGGCATTCAGCGCCAGGGAAGAGGGAAAGAAAACTCTTTTCGTACCCGCCGAGGATGCGGCAGAGGCCGCCCTGCTCCCCGAATTGACCGTCTATCCCGTGAAGTCGCTGCAGGAGCTGGCCGCTCACCTCAACGGAGGGAACCGCATCCACCCATACGTCCCTTCGCCTCTGGACGAGGGAACCCTGCGCACGACCCCGTATCCTGTAGATCTCTCCGACATCAAGGGCCAGGAGAATGCAAAACGTGCCATGGAAGTGGCGGCAGCCGGGTCTCACAACGTCTTGATGGTCGGCTCGCCCGGAGTCGGGAAGACAATGCTGGCGAGAGCACTCCCCTCGATCCTGCCGCCCCTGACCCTGGAGGAGGCGCTGGATGTCACGCGAATTTATAGCGTCAAGGGGATGCTTCCCCCTCACACACCGCTGATCCGAGAGCGACCGTTCCGAGCACCCCATCACACCATTTCGTATGCTGGTCTGGTCGGTGGCGGAAGGTGGCCGAAGCCTGGGGAGATATCGCTGGCTCACCTTGGCGTCCTCTTCCTGGACGAGCTCCCGGAGTTCGGGAACCGGATGCTGGAGATGCTCCGCCAGCCGTTGGAAGATCGGATCGTCACCCTGAGCCGTGCCCAGGGCACCCTCACTTTTCCTGCGAATTTCATGCTGGTTGGGGCGATGAACCCATGCCCGTGCGGCTACTACGGAGACCCGACGCACCAATGCACCTGCTCTCTGGCAGCCATCCGGCGTTACCAGGGACGATTGAGCGGCCCGTTTCTGGACAGGATAGACATCTACCTGACGGTGCCAAGGGTGGACTACAAGAAACTGAGCGGCACCGCCAGCGGAGAGCCGTCGCAGGCGGTGCGGGAACGGGTCATAGAGGCCAGGGAGCGGCAGTTGAGGCGATTCTCCGATATCCCCGGCGTGAACACCAACGCTGACATGAAGCCGCGGCATATCCAGCGGTTCTGCCGCCTGAATCGGGAGTCACAGGCGCTTCTGGAAGCGGCGGTGCGCCAGCTTGGATTCAGCGCCAGGGCTTATCATCGTATACTGAAACTGGCACGCACCATCGCCGATCTGGACGGGAGCGAGGATATACACACGCCGCATCTGGCGGAAGCGGTACAGTACCGGAGGAAGCCGTTCATCGTGTAAGCATCCTGGAGCAGCGCTGGCAAAGTGGTGCATACGGGTGACACACGGGCTACTCCTACGGGGTCAACCTAGCACCTCACGGTAGCCAGAAAAGGACTGGGCCATCTTGTGATAGTCTCGGAGCAGTAACTATGAGATATTTTCTGGGCTGGTGGTATTTACTTGGGCTTCTCATGGCCATCATCGGCATTCTGATCGCGTATTCGGAGCACGAGAGCGGGCCTTTCCGCACTCTCGTTACGGTTTCTCTGGCAGGAGCAGGGATATGGCTGTTCAGCCGAGTCGTGGGAGTGTACATAAGAGACTATGAGACAGTGTTCATGTGGCGGGTTATCGCCTACACAGTGGCAATTTTCTCTCCCCTGGCCATCGGAGGGATGTGCATATCCGCGGGCGGGGGAATGTTTCGACTCCCTCGCAAATACCTCCTCACGTCCATCGCTTTGTGGTCGGCAGGGGTCCCCGTCTTCTTGTACGGCCTGATTAGCGGGAAGATCATAATATGGGTGAAGCTCTACCCATACGGTATGGCGGACGTCTACGGGCCCTGGCACAGGGCATTCGATACATGGCTGATCGCATCCGCTCTAGTTGCTCTGGCAATTCTATGGGGCACCTGGAAGGCGGTACCCAAGAAAACCCCGTTTGCCAAAGGTACAGCAGTGCTGGGGTTGTCCATACTCATTCCTCTGCTATCCAGCCTGGCCCCTATCCTTGCGCCCTCTGCGGCTGCCTGGTCGGCGATCTCACCGGTTTCCATATCCATAGTGTTTTCATTCCTCCTGATCTTTGCCGGACTGTGGATGCTCAGGCCACCCGTTCTCCCCTACTCTCTGGCATCGGAAGCGCTGTCTCGTCTCTCCGGATTGACCGTGCTCATGATCGGACTCGACGGGCGCATAGTCTGGACAAGCCGAAAACACGCTCCGGACAACGTCCCACGTCTGGTGGGGATCAACATCTCCGAACTGCCGGACGTGATAGGGGTAAAAGCACCTCCCAAATGGAAAAATCTATGGCGAGACCCGGCCGGCAATATCTCCACAGAATTGACCTCCCCTGGCGGCAAAGCGTTCTCCGTGCGCACGGCACCCATGAGAGATTCCCGATGGAAGCCATATGCGCGCCTGATAGTCATACAGGAGATAACCGCTTACAAAGAGGCGATGGAGAATCTCTCCAGGCGATCTGAGGCACTGCAGGATCTGGCTGAGATAGGCCGGGAGATGTATGTCGTGAACGAAGGCCTGGATAGCCTGCTTAGCCTGATTCTAAAGCGCACCAAGCGCATCTTCAGAGCAGACGATAGCATCTTGTATCTTTTCGACCCTAAGAGGAAATCTCTGAGAACTTTTCCTGGCACAGGGGAAGATCCAGGAGGAGAAGAGATATTCCTGAATGCGTTCCAAGACAGACATGGGAAAGGGGCCCTGGAAAAGATAACGCTGGAACGACAACCTCTATTGCTGAAAGACTACCAGACATGGCCCGAGCGCCGTGACGATGAGGACACGAGGCACTTGCGGGCAGTCATGGGGGTCCCCCTGACCTACCAGGGCAATTTTCTGGGCATTTTGAGCCTGAGCTCTCGTACCCCCGGGAAATTCGACTACGACGATCTCGAGCTTTTGGAGCTATTCTCCCACCAGGCGGCTGCTGCAATCCGCAATGTCTACCTGTATCGCGAGATAAAACAGTCCGAGCAGGAGATAAAGCAGATCCTGGACAACGCCTCCGATGCAATCTGCCTGCTGGATTCCGATCTCAGAATTCTGGAGACGAACAAAGAGGCGGAGAGCCTGTTCGGGCGCACGCAGGAGGAGCTCTATGGGAGAACATACTGTGAGTTTCTGACTCCTGAATCACGCGAATCTGCATCGTCTGCCTGTGAAAATCTGGCAAGGAGAGAATCCGTCCGTTGGAAAGTGCTGGAGGTGGCTCGTCCCGATGGGAGCCAGGCCGTGGTGGAGCTGAATGCCTCCATGCTGAGCGATAATCGGGTGATAGCGGTCTTCAGGGACATCTCCGGGAGGCTGAAAGCGGAGGAGTCGATCCGAAGGCGAGAGGAAGAGTTAAGGACACTCCACAAAGTGGCATTGGAGATATCGAAACCACGCCCCTTGAGAGAGATGATCCCCCTCATCGTCCGCAAGGGCGTAGAGATGGTAGGCGGCCAGGGAGGTGGGCTTTACCTTCTGGATGAAGAAAGACAGATGTTGCGCCTGCAGTACGTCCTCGACCCCTTGGGGAGGGAATTGGCTCACCGCGACCAACCGATAAGCGAGGGCATCGCCGGAAAGGTAGCGAGATCGGGCAAGGTTTCCTTCCTAAACAATTACGACAAATGGGAAGGACGAGCGGAAACCTGGAAAGACGTATATTTCTCCTCTATAATCGCCGTTCCCCTCGTCTGGGAGGGAAAAGTCATAGGAGTGCAGACAGTAGCAGGGGAAGCAAAAGAACGGCCTTTCAACGAGGAGGACGCTCACCTGCTCTCCCTGTTCGCCCAGTACGTTGCAACAGTCATAGTGCGTCAGCGGACTGTCGAGAGGATGGAAGCTAATCAGCGCAAGCTGAATCTTCTCTACCGGATGTCGAAACTCCTCTCCGAGTCTCTGGACATGGACGAAGTACTGGCAGTTGCATTGGACCAGACTATGTCGGCTGTCCGCGCCGACGCAGGGGTCGTATGGATGAGCCAGACAAAAGACGGACAACAAATCCTGGTGCCCACCCTTATAAAAGGCGTACCGGAGAAATGGTACGAGTCCCTTTACTTCGCCCCTGGGGAAGGCACCATAGGCAGTGCATTTGCAGATGGGAAGCCGCTCTACGTAAGAGACGTCATGAACTCACCCTTCTGGAGGGAGAAAAACTTCCAGGGAGTCGTAGGGGACGCTATCGCTTTCCCCCTCCTGAGCCAGGGAGAGGCAAAAGGCGTATTGGAAGTGTACAATATGGCGGGGAACGGAAATTTCCCGGAACCGGACACAAAGCTGCTTTCCGCTCTCCAGGATCTGCTCGAAGCCGCCTTTACCAACGCATACCTTCACCAACAGACACAAAGTCTCCTGAGTAAACTGGAAGCGGAGGTAGAAGAACGCACCAAGGAGCTGAAAAAGAAACAGGCAGAGTTGAAGCGCCTGAGTTACCTCATGATGGGCAGAGAGGCAAGAATGATGGAGTTGAAAACAGAGATACGGAAATTGCGACTTCAGGTGAGAGACGATGAAAGAAAATGAGGGCTCCCCGGCGTCGCACGAAAAATTCCTCGAATCCTTTGTGTCCCGAATGGCAGGGCGTTGGGAAAGGTACCTCTACGCCCCGGTCTCGACCAGGGATCTGGTCAGGGAAAAGAACTGGAGAGGCCTGGTATGGGTGTCCGGAGCTTGGCTGGGCGCACTGTTGCTTTCCATCCTTGGATGGCGGCTGATTCCCCATCAGGCTGCCGTCCCCCTGTGGGACGGGCAACGCCTGATAATCCCCATGGATGTCGGTAGTGTCCTGGTCGTCCTGATGGAGATATGGTTTGGATGCTCGTGGGGATCATTCCTGGCCATCTCCTACATCCTGGTGATAGGACTCTCCGCCCACGTGCCCCCGGTCACGATATTGTTCACAATGGCAAGCTGGACAGTGGGTATTGGCCTGATAGCTGTATCATACCGAATCGTCCCGCAGGAAACTGCCCTGCGGACCAAAGGTGCCAAAGCCTCTTTCCTGGTTTATGGGACGTTAGCTGCACTTTTCATGGAAGCACCGTCCCTTTTCGCCCCCGGCTTGCCCCCATCGGAATGGGAGACGCGATGGATTGGCAGGACTGTATGGCTTGTGTCACTTGGCGCTTTGGCTCTGTATTTTCTCACCCCAGCTATCGTGGACTTGAAAGAGAATTTCCTCGGCAAGCGCCTGCTAATTGCCGCGCGGACCGGACTCAGGAACAACATAAGCATAGGAATAGCCATCCTGGCATTGTACGGGGTACTCTTTGCAGTGTGGTTCCATTTGATCTATCCCGGATCGGTAAAATGGGAACTCAAAGCATGGGTGCTGCTGCTCCTGGTGTCCGTCTCTTTTCTCGTCTTCCTGGAGCTTCTCGTCAGGTCTTTCATCCAGGCAGGCGCCGACTATGCAGACCAATTGGAGATCGAAAAGGAGGAATTGCAAAACCTCAACGCAGTCCAGGAAGGCATGGTAGGCGCTGCTCAGTCTGAAACAATATCCGAAGCCCTCCACCGGATGAGCAAAAGCCTCGAGAAAATATTGAAAATCTATTTCATGGCGGCGTTCGCATATTCCCCTAAATCGGCATCCTGGAAAGTGGCAGCGGCGGATTTCAAAGAGGGCATCACCCCACCGGAAATCAAAAAACTTATCGCAAGTTCGGATAAATTCCCATCGGGGGTTGCCTCCAAGGTCCTGAGGCGAATCTGTAAAGAGCACAGAGTGCTCCTGCTGTCAGCTGATACGCTTTTGGAAATGTACCCACTCATACCTCGCGGCATAACCTTGCCTAGCATATACTACGCTGTGTTGCCCTTGGCCATAGGGAGCCGATGTAGCGGCGTGCTCGTCGTGGGGATGGAGAGAGAAGACCTGTCGGGGGTGGAAAGACAATTTTTGGAAGCTTTTGCCTTCGAGGCAGCCTCGGTATTGGAAAGAGCGAAATTACAGCAGAAAACATCGGAACAGCTCCGAGAGCGTACCGCTATCTACCGGGTTGCCGAAGCCACCGCTGGCATCCTCGATCCGACGCCGCTCATGAAGCGGGGTCTGAGAGCGGTATATGACGCCCTGGGAGTGGAAGTTCTCGTTTGCTACGAACTCTCTCAGAATATCCTGATACCGCGTATAGCCTTGGGAGCGAGTGAAAGCGACCGGAAACTTTTGCTCTCCCACCCGATAGCCTTTCCTGAAAGCATGAAAACGGGTAATCGGGTCGTCATCGTCAGGGACGCCCCCCCTGGCTCTCCTTATCACATTCCCGGAGCGAAAGCGACTGCCATGATTGCCCTAAAAGCCAGAAACAGAATCATGGGGGTGGTAAAACTCGGCTCAACGAGCGAGGATGTCCCCCTGGAACAGGATCAGGACTTGATCCGAACCATATTCACGCAACTTTCGCTGGCTCTGAACAACGCCCTCCTGCATCAGAAATTGCGCCAGGAACTGAAAGTAAAGAATTTACTCCAGGAACTTTCTGTCGAGATGAATAGCGTGCTCGTAGACCCAAAGGCAATGGAAAGAGCAATGTCCGTGGCAGTAAGCGTGACGGACAGCCTTGGGGGATGCCTTCTAGCTTATGACCAGGAGACCAGGTCATTCAGACACCGGGCGTCGAGTGGCCTGACGCCCGATGAATGTCAGGGGACACTGGTGTTTTACATGTCCAGAGCTACAAAAGATCAAGGGAGTATCCAGTTGGTGGACGCTCCCATGGAACTCTCTTCACATTCCGACCCTGGCACACACATGAG
>WFSD01000235.1 GCA_015486235.1 Anaerolineae bacterium | reverse complement strand
GCGCCTGGCTATTTCCCCCAACGAATATTCCCGAAGCAATTTGCGAATCGCTTCTTCTTCACTGGGAAAAACCTTTCGCCTGATAAGCGGCTCAATGGCTGCACTAATCGTTGTTGGAATCTGTTTCTGCGCCTCCAGTCGCGATAGATCGATGACATTCTGAGGGGTATTCTATCACATCTAACGGCGAACAGGTAGCCTTCACCATCTCGCTACTAAAAACTGCTGGCCCGGCGGATGATGCCATGCACTTCGTAGCCTTTGGCCAGCAGGAACTCGGCCAGATAGGAGCCGTCCTGGCCGGTTATGCCGGCGATGAGAGCAGTTGCAGGTTGCACGTTAGCAGGTTGCGCGTTGGGTTGTTCGTTGTTCATGATGGCGTTATCAGCGTTCTAATTTGGGCCGCTGATGGCGCTGATCTTTTTATTTGTTTTTTATCTGCATCACGTGTGCCCCGAAGGGGTATCTGCGTCATCTGTGGTTCCAAAAACGTGCCAAAACGTGCCATAATCGTGTCATGAACCTTGAACACGCAGCACATAGTACGATCCACGCCCTGCGCCACGCAACGAGAGAATCCCTCGCGAGACCAGTTCGCTCAAGTCTCGAGCAGCCGTCCTGGAAGATACTGACATGAGCTCAACGTATTCTTTGCGACTAACCCGCCCATGCTCGCCTACATACAACACCGCCTCCACCTGCCGTTCGTTCAGACCTCCTGCACGCGAAAATCGTTCGCTAATCGTTCACCCAATACATAATGAGTTGACCGCCCCTCGGCATTCCAACAAACCATGCTCCACCAAATCCACAAGCTATTTATAGGCCATAGTTTTCCCAATACCATTGATAACCCGGTATCCTTGGCTGGTGATCAGCCCATGCTCACTCACATACCGTTCAACTTCGGACTTCATAATTGGGTCACAATGGGTCATAACCTGGTCAACACGAATAAGGATCCCGGTCACTGGACAGCTCAGGTGAAGCCAGGCGCCCACTAAATCCCTTCATATCCCTTCAAAAACCTTTCATCCGGCCAGAGTGTAATATGCGCCTCGTCCCTTACCATGGCGGACTAGCAAACCCCTGTCGAATAAACCCTTGAGATCTCGGTAGGCTGTCACATCCGCAACGCCCACCAGAGTTCGATATTCTCCCGTAGTAACCCGCCCATGCTCGCCTACATACAACACCGCCTCCACCTGTCGTTCATTCAGACCCTCCGCCCAGGCGGGTCGTTTGTTCACTTCTTCCATGAAACGCTCGCCCGGCCCCAACAGCGTCACCCGAAACTCACTGCCTACCACCTCGAAACGGGGACGGGGCAAACCATGGTCAGTCATCGCCTGCGCCATGCGGCGGATGCCGGTGCCCAGACGTTCGATATAGCGGCTGCCCAAATCCCGGAGCACGCCCACAACGATGGGATTGCGCAACACCGACTGCGGTTCCAACCGCCGCATCTTCTCTAACGACACGCCGGGTGGCAAAGGGCCGGGGCTGTAAACTTCGATGCGGTCGTCGAACATGAAAATGCGGATGCGTTGTCCTCGCCGACTGTAATCACGATGCACGACCGCATTCACAATCGCTTCACGTACTGCCGCCTGCGGATACTCCCGATACTCCACGCCGGCGAAGCCCTCGATGCGCCGCCCTATCTTCATGTGACGATAAATGAATTGCTCTGCATCATCCACCAACCGGTACAACGGGCCGCGCAGGTCACGCCGGTCGATATAGCTGATCACATCCGTACCCTTGAAACGCACGCACGCCACCTCGGCCTGGCCAATCAAGCGCTGAGGGTCCTCGGCAAAAAGCATCACCCCGGCGTTGGTCGGAACCACCTGCGCCCCATCTTTGACCAAACAGCGCAGGCTGTGCAACATCTCCTCCCATGACAGGCCCAAGGACTGGCCGCTCCTCTCCTCACGCCGCCGGACATAATCGGCAATCAACTGCTCTGACAGATCCGAGAGGCTCGCATTCCGGCAAGGCAGTGCTTCAAAACCGCCTTCGCTGCCCTCGACATACAGGCGCCGCACCTCCTCATCCTGAGCCCGACGATTGCTCGACCCCACCCGGATATAAGGGCGCGTCTCCCCGCTGACAAGATAGGGCTTGTGCGCACCTTGCGGGCATGTCACCACCACAAATTCCTTACCCTGATACGACACGAACTCAATCGTCGGCATCACATCCAGAGAGCAGCGCGCCCGCAGGATATTGTTCACACCCTCCTCGATCCCCTGCGGATTCGCCACCCCCACCGGTCGTCGGGTTCCATCCTCCACGCCGAAGACGAGGACGCCACCTCGCGTATTGTAGAACGCTGTGACCAGTTTCGCCAGGTCGGAAGAAGCCGGCATCTCCCGCTTGAACTCCAGCGCCTCACTTTCTCGCTGGCTGATCAGGCGCTCGAATTCTTCAGAAGTCAAATACACCCTCTCATACTGAAACTACTGGCCCAGCGGATAATGCCATGGACTTCGTAGCCTTTGGCCAGCAGGAACTCGGCCAGATAGGAGCCGTCCTGGCCGGTTATGCCGGCGATGAGAGCAGTTGCAGGTTGCACGTTAGCAGGTTGCGCGTTGGGTTGTTCGTTGTTCATGATGGCGTTATCAGCGTTCTAACTTGGGCCCCTAATGGCACTGACTGACGCTGATCTTTGTTGTTTTTTATCTGCGTCATCTGCGTCATCAGCGTTCTATTCATGGGCCGCTGATCCACAACCTCAAGCAGGGGCTGTTTCGGCAAGCGATGGCACCAGCTCGACCTCAAATTGAACCTTGTGCCGCAACACCTCCGAGGCATCCAGAACTTCAATGCCCAACAACCGCCCCTCTCTGTCGAAATCAGCGTGCACGCCGGGCACCACAGTCTCGGTTTTCGCCGCCCTCTCCCCCGGAAGGCCAAACCAGATATACATCAAATCCCGAACCGAATCATATTCGATTTTCATTATTGCCCCCTTGGAAAACCTTGTCCATACCGGGCCTTCGCCGTCAACAAGATAAGCCCCTCATCGGTCACTTTGTAGTAGACCGTCACCTCTTTCTCTTGGTAGAACTGGTTCTCCCATTCCGCTTTATACGGAAACACCATCACCTTCCCCAAGATGCCCGGCTTGGCATCAGTGGCTTCCCAGCCCTCGTTCAGGGTACACTCAATCTCCTCCCGAGTAACGCCGCGCTGATACATCCTTGCCCGTAGGTGAGGATGCAAGTCCGCTTGAGTGACCTGGAACCTTTTCTGCTTTCCTCGCCTAACCATAACTCTGCTTTATCGCCATGTCAAACATTACACTTCTGTCACCTTGCCCTCTTGCCTCCGTGTCCCCCTATCGTCCATTGTTCAGGGTGCATGATCATGTTGACCAACTTGCCCAGGATGTTATCGTAGGTGGTAGTACAATTCACGGCCAACGTCTTCCCCAAGACAATCGTACTTCACCGAGAACTTCAAACAGACTTGTGTACCTGCCGCTTCTGCCTCCGGGTCGGCCTCTGGCTCGGAGAGAAACTCCCAAATCGTCAGCGTTTTGCCATCGGAAAGCTCTTCGTCAGCCCGAAAATCCGCATAGCTGCATCAAATGACATTTGATAACATCCGGGTCACGATGCGTCTTTATCGTCCGGCTCACTCTCCTTGTCTCCTTATCCGTGCCCTTCCATGCCTTTCCGTGGCCTCACCTGCATTCGTGACGCTAACACTCTCCCCCATCACCTTGTCCGTGCTTTTCCGTGGCCCATGCCTTTCCGTGGCCCATCTGCATTCGTAGCGCTGCGACGGACGATGGTCATTGCTCGTCAGTCGTAGGTCGTTCGTCGCCCCCTACGTCGCCCCAAAGCTCCTCCAGCACATCCAGCACTGGCGGCAGCGGTTCCTGCCAGAACCATTCCGCCCTCACCCAGAACCCGTCCAGAACCCGGCTCCAGTACTTTCCCT
>WFSD01000234.1 GCA_015486235.1 Anaerolineae bacterium | reverse complement strand
CTTCCCTCTCCCATGATGGGCGATGGAAGAGGGGCGCCACGGGCAAAGCTGCACTGTGGACGATGCGAGAGTCGAGTCGGGATGGCACCCTTGAGCCGTTCCTGACGCCGGGGGGAGACGAAACCCGCCTGGCGGCCCCTCCCTCGCCCACGCCGGTGGGTGAGGGCCAAAAGCCGCGCCATCACACCAGTTTGGAGTGCTACCAATGAATTCGGCACTGCAGATGCCAACACAACATCCTTGTCAGGGTAGGTGAAGTTTCCGAACGCTCTCCTAGTAGGCGTTCCTATCGGTGAATGTCCGCGTGACGGTGCGCAAGAGTATCTTGATGTCCAGCCAGAGTGACCAGTTCTCAATGTACCACAGGTCGTATTTGGTGCGCTCGGTGATGGAAGTATCCCCGCGCAGGCCGTTGACCTGAGCCCAGCCGGTTATCCCTGCTTTCTCCTGGTGCCTTTCCATGTACCTGGGAATCCGCTCGCGGAACATCTCCACGTAGATCGGGCGCTCCGGCCTTGGCCCCACCAGGCTCATGTCGCCCAGAAGCACGTTTATGAACTGAGGCAGTTCGTCCACCGATAACTTGCGCAGTATAGCTCCGATGCGCGTTCTCCTGGGATCGTTGGCTGATGTCCAACCAGGGCCGTCCGCCTCTGCATCTTGCCTCATGGATCGAAACTTCAGCATGGGGAACGGCTGCGCATCCAGCCCCATCCGTTCCTGGACGTAAAACACGGGCCCCGGAGACTCCAATTTTATCAGGATTGCCGTGAGCATCATCAAGGGGGAGATTAACACCAGGCCGATTGCACTCACGATTACATCCATGCTCCGTTTGAGGGTCAGTCTCCACCCTTGTAGGGCCGTGTCGCGCACCGTCAGCAGCGGCAGCCCACCCAGATCCCCGATGCTTACTTCTTTCGCCATGATCTGGAAGAGGTCTGGAAAGACTTTGATGCCTATTCTCCCCCCTTCGCACAACGAGATAATGTGCAAAAGTTCTTGATGCCCAGCCTCTGGCAAGGCTATGATGACCTCGTCTATTTCGTTCTCCTGGATCAACCTGGGCAAATCCTCTATGCCGCCGAGCACTGGCACGCCGAGGACATCGTTGGTATCCCCGTTTCCGGATACGAACCCTGCCACGCGGTACCCGAGACTGGGCAATGATTGAATTTTTTGCAGGATTATTCTGGCCACCTCGCCAGTTCCGACTATCAGCACATTGTCGTGTCCAATCCCTTTCTTTAGCAGGTGCTGCCGCCATTGGGTGTGTGCTATGCGTCCCAGGCCTATCAGGACCAGGCTAAGGAGCCACGCGTAAATGATGGTCAAGCGCTGGTAGTCCAGGTTGTGCTTGAGCACGAAAGATACGATGGATATCGTCAGGAGTATGGCTATGGAGTCTGTGCCGAAAATCGTGTATACTTCGTCCAGGAGTGCCCCTCTCCAGCGGCGGGTGTAGTAAAGCCTGGCAAAGAAAAAGACCAGGATCATGCTCATAATATAGATTGCCACCACCGGTAGGTAGCTTTTGAAAGGCGGAATGCCCTCGTGGGGGGAAAGTAGCCTTAGCCTGTACGCCAGGTAGAAAGAAACGAACCCCATCAAGGCATCGGTGATGACCAGGAACAGGGCGTAAATGGTCTGAGACCTCTTCATGATCCTCTCACCTGAGGCCGATGTACCATTTCAGGATATCCGTCAGTCCCTTCAGATAAATTCCAGTCAAGATGAGGAAATGCTGCCATGGGGGGGTGTTCCTCGCGTAGTGCTTGTTGTAGAAAATGGTCATGGCTCGGTAGAACTCTACCCTGGCTTTGAAGCTTCTCTTGCTGGCAGCCCGCTTGACATGGAGTACCGTCACCCTCGGATTGTACCAAACCTGCCAGCCTGCTTCCTTGATGCGGTATGCCCAGTCCAGGTCCTCGCCGTACATGAAGAAAGACTCGTCCAGCAAGCCAACCTGTTCTATCGCTTCCCGACGGACCATCATGAACGCACCCACGACGGAATCTACCTCGGTCACCTGGTTTGGGTCCAGGTAGGTGAGATTGTAACGCCCAAACCTCCGGCTCTTCGGGAAGATGGAGCTCAGGCCAAGCATTCTGTAAAGCGATACTTCTGGAGAAGGGAAACTTCTGCGACAGGCTTTGTCCAGGCTGCCATCGGGG
The DNA here is from genome assembly GCA_015486235.1 of Anaerolineae bacterium. Taxonomy (GTDB): domain Bacteria; phylum Chloroflexota; class Anaerolineae; order S016-19; family S016-19; genus S016-19. The sequence goes on along the minus strand of WFSD01000234.1, from coordinate 668 downwards.
CGCACCAGTCTTGGGCCTGCGGCTCCAGCCCACGGGTGTGAATCCATGAACCCTACCATGCCCTCGAGCGCCAGCGGCGGCAGCACGGTATCTGGATTCAGGAGCAGCGCATATCTTGGCACCGATGTGGCGGCGACCTGCATTGCCGTTTCGTCATCCAGGTTGACATCTACCTCCGGCATTTTCTCACGGCCATGTCCAAATCCCAGATGCCACAGGCCGATGTTGTTAGCGTAAGCATAGCCGCCGTTTGTCTCGCTGACAATGAGGTCAGCCTGCGGGAACTCTGTTTCCACCATGGTTGGGCTTCCGTCCGATGATGCGTTGTCAACCACCACTACCCGGAACGTGACTTCGCCCTGCTCCGTATTGAGAATGGAGTCCAGGCATTGCTTGAGAAGATCCATAGTGTTGTAATTCACGATGACCACGCCCACGTCAGGCGTGGAAACTTTCTCTCTCGCTGTCATCTGCGTGTCCCTCGGGAAAACTTTTTTCGACAAGCCGCCGAGGCCTGTGGCCCTATCACCACCTCACTTATACCACTTATACCCCATCTTTTGCAAACGCCTGGGGCGCTCGCGGCTATGCAAGGGGACTATTCGGGCGTACTTCACCTTGGCTTCGTGCCCCCGTTACCCCCAAGCCTCCCGTCATCGAGGGAGAGG
>WFSD01000233.1 GCA_015486235.1 Anaerolineae bacterium | reverse complement strand
GGCGCCGTGGGCCCTGGATCGCCTCTCAGCCTCTGCAGCATAGCGATGGCAGTCTCTAGATACAGGAACCTAACTGCGTGGCCTTCCGCTTTGGTTTGTAATCCGACAGGTTTGTGCTGCTGGAAGTACTTTCCAGAAAGCATGTCCCAATACCACCGGAAAACACCGTACCATGGTCTGAGCGCAACGTTCTCCTCGGGTAACTGGAAGTTCAGGCCATGTTGTGGGTAGGCCGATACATAAGCCTCCCGGGCTTTCTTTACCTCTGCATCACGCCTCAGGTAGCTGAGGTACTCCTTGAGCAACTGCCAGAAGAACGGAGCGATTCTTCCTCGACGGGCGATAAACCTGGCGGCAAGATCCAGGTAACTTCGATTCCCAACAACCTCATATAGCCGCAACAGCGCTATCTCGATCTCCTCATGACCTGGAGTCGCTTCTGGACCAGCGTTGAAGAAGTCTCGCACCAATAAATCGGCAGCCCGACGTGCTATATCCAACATGGTTCGATCCCCGGTTGCCAGAAAATGGGAAACCCCGGCCTCGATCAAGTGTCCATGACAATAGAGCTCGTGTTCGATCTGGAGATTGTGCCAGCGCACGCCTGGAAAATGGAATTGATTATAGGTATAGAGGTAACCGTCATCTTCCTGAGCTTTTTCGAGAAGAGCGATCAACTCGTCCATTAGCCTCTTGAGCCTGACTGATGGGCGGGAGGCGTAGATTCGCGAGGCAGCATCAAGCCACCGGTACGCATCTGAGTCAGCGAAGAAATATCCCTCCCTAAACCCTTCGCTTTCGCCAGCCACCAACCGGAAATTCTCAATGCAGCCAGTGCGCTCCAACTGCTCCCACTGCTGAAATATCGTCACCTCGGCGTTGCGTTCCAGCCGGGGTGACCAGAAGCGGTCCTGAATGATTACTTTCGATGCAGGTATCTTGTTCACCGCAGTACTCCATTCTACCATCGAGCGCGATGTTCCTCGGCAAACCCTATCAGTCCCCGAATGTGAAGCGCCTCTCCGTTCTCCAGAATCGCTTCGCCGGAGTATCGCCCAAACATCTGATGCACTTCGCTGGCAATTATCCCCAGGTTGGTCTTCGCCACCCTCTCCTTGAACGGCTCGAACGTCAAAGCCAAGCGCCTTCGTCGTCCCTGAATCTCCACGGGCCCATGTAGTCACTGGAGTCGTACTCGAAAGCCACTTCCCCAAGTTTGTGGATGCGGCCGTCCACAACCATGGCGTTCTCCGTGGGAGCGCTGGTATCCCCAAAGCCACGCCCCAGGTTGAGCCCTACGCACCTTCCATCATGCAAATACCCGGAAGCGCTGGCCCAGTTCCAGTAGCTCCTGTACTGCCACACCCCTCGTCCCCAGTCCAGGGAGCCAAGGGACTCGTCGGGCTCAAGCTCTTCCCGGATGTCACCATATTGGATGTACCCCGACGCAAGCAGGCAGTTGATCTTCCGATTGAAGTAGAATCGCTTCCTCCCAATGGGTATGACGATGTTCATCGACTCGTGCTCTGGGAATTCAGACAGGGTTATTTCGGCTCTAATACCTCGTCCATCGTGGAAGCCAGGCCAGTCCAAGAACAAGCGACGCTCCTTCCCTTCCACGCTGAAAGTAACTTCGACACCTTTCCCTCTATAGGAGGTCACTCCCTCTGTACTGTTGCGCGGCAACACGATCCCTTTCTCAAACGGAATCACCAGTCCTTCCTCATGCAGCTCCCCGCTCTCGAAATCCAGGGTGTAGACAAATACGTTACCTGCGTAGCCAAGGTCGGCAACGGTGGCAGAGAAGAAACGCCGTGGCGAGAAAACAGCATAATAGTCCCACCGCTTGATTCGTAGGAATTGAAGCGGGCGGAAAATATAGGAGCGAGCATCCTCCAGGTTGCAGTCCAGCATCGGGCAGCGAGACCATCCCACCTGTGCCAGGGTTCCATCAGGTTTCAACAAAGGGCCTTGCTGGGAGATTTCTACTTGCATAGACCCCTCCTTGGAATTATCGAACTGCAATAACTTTCCCCGATGTGGCGCGAAGCAGGTCCTCCGGAGAGAGTTTGAACAGGGCATGGGGCGTACCCGCAGCCGCCCATGTCTCCCGGAACTGAAGCAGGTCTTCGTCGATGAACGTCAGAATCTGCTCCAAATGCCCCACCGGAGGCACTCCGCCGATAGCAAACCCCGTATGCTCGCGCACGTAGTCAGCATCGGCTTTGCAGATATCCTCGCCCATCAGCGCAGCAATTCGCTTCTCGTTCATCCGGTTTGCGCCGCTGGCTATCACCAGCACAGGTCTGTCTGGCACGTCCTGAATATCAGGGACTCGGCAATTTGAGCCACATCGCACCCTACCGCCATCGCAGCCTCGGCAGAGGTTCGCGTGCTGGAAGAGAGGGCCACCACCTCCAGCCGCAGCCCTATGGCATTCAAAGCGTCCTGAACCCTCTGAGCACTTGGACTTAACAAAGGCACCGAACAACCTCCTCATCCCGCCTCTACAGTATTCTTTCGCATTTAGCTTGAGCAACGCCTGGCTCACGAAGCCAGCAAGTGCACCCACGGGAGCGCCTGCTTCACTTTCTGAACCAGGCGCCTGTCGGCGGTCCAGAATTCGGCTCCAAACCTCTCGGAAAGAGCGATGTAGTGCGAATCGTAGGTGGCCGGTAAGGAAAACTGTTCGGCCAGTTGCAGTGCCCTTCGATGGAGCTCGTCGTCATCGTAGAGCGTGATATCGAGGCTCAGAGATACATCCAGGAGCT
>WFSD01000232.1 GCA_015486235.1 Anaerolineae bacterium | reverse complement strand
TTCCGGGCGGGAATGTTAACGGGTCACTACTGCTCTGGCCCTACCACCTCCCCCAATTCGTCCAAGAGATCGTATATTTCTCCGGAGCGGGAGGATCGCTTCACCTTGCAGACATGGCATAGCGACTCTTCCCCTTCCCGTTCCCTGACCGGGACACCACATTCTTTACAAGGAACGAGGTGCCCTGTCACGAGAGACACAGGTTCAGATTGAATCAAATGCGCAGCATTCAGAATGCTCCTAACCTCTATCGCTTTCTCGGGGCAGACCATGGCACACAAATCGCAGCCTATACAATCCGGCTCCAGAAAATCCAGAGAGTACCAAAGTTCTTCAACCGATGCCGTTAAAGCGCCAGTCGGGCATATTCGCACGCAAAGGTTGCATCCAGAGCAGGAATTGCTGACAGAAAGAGAGGCGAAAGGAAGTCCTTTCAACTCTATCTCCTCGACTTTTGGCTCCCCCATAGCGGAGAAAACGGCACGCAGCCTCAGCCGCTCTGCCGGGACCTCGCTGTCTGACTCCGGCAACGGGGTCGAGAGCGCTTCTTCCACGATAGTCCCGACGGTTCGGAACATCATCCTGCCCAGTGCCTTGAAAAAATCCCTGCGAGAATACCCCGGCTGTTGCCCGTCGTAGAAATCTGGTCGATGTTCCCTTCCGCCTCCGTCGCGGAGACCGCTCACCAGACGCACACGTTCTTTCTTGCCCCAGGCCTCCAGAAACCGATTGGCCAGCTCCGCCGTTGTGGATATCCGCTGGCTTACCTGCCCGATGGGACAGCTGGCACACAGGGAATCGTTCAACCACAAATCACCCTCGGTCGACATCGCCCATGCGAGGATTCTGGAGAGTGGCAGCGATCCCAGGCATCTGCCGACACCCACCAACGCATCCACAGGCGCGACGCTAACATGATTGCCGGGATGTTGTGGGCACGTTAGCTCTATGGAGAAATCCTGTAGCTCCTCGAGCACTCTGGTAACGTTCTCCTGTTCCTCTACCTGCCTGGGCTGTACAAAAACCCCTGTCGGGCAAGCGGAAACGCAGGCACCGCACCGGACACAACGTGCCTGGTACATCTTCAACGGAGAAAAGACATCCCCGGTAAGCACGATGGCGTCCGCTGGGCATACTTCGACACAATAGGAACATGCCTCTCCCTTGTGCATTCCATTCAGGCAGTATCCTATTTTCAGTTTCACAGAGCCTGTGAACTGCTCTGACAGTGAGAGAAGTGTATCGAACATTGCTAGCTCCAGAGAGGCGGCTCTGGCGTGCTCCGATTCTACTGGATCGGTTCGGGATGACGATCGTCGCGGAGCGGACGCGGTGCCATCATTCGCTGTACCGCTTCAACACGGCAAAGGCGCTTGCACTTTGTATTATACGTTGTTCTTTCTTCTTTTGCCACTCCGACCCGTTCAGGGTTTTCGGAGCAAATCCTGAGGGCCTGAGAAGCCCGCAGAGGCCCTCTGGGTGGCTCGCTGCTTTCATCAACTCCATCGAGAGGACAGGGCAGGAAAAAAGTACGCTGCCAGACGTCCTCTACCAGCGGGTAGCCGAGGGCACCGCTCTCGGCTTATCGTTCGGTTGCATTACTGCCGAGAACCATGTAAAATTCGAATTGCAAGTGTGGAAATATCACCTTTTCTGCAAGTACAAGTTGACATGAAGGCGGTTCTCATGAGGGAAGTGCGTGTAGTCATCATAGACGATCACAAAATAGTCAGGCGAGGGATCCGTTCTATCCTTGAGCAAGACAAGGGGTTCAAGGTCGTCGGGGAGGCCAGCGATGGCACCCGTGGGCTCCGCCTGATCTCGCAACTCAGGCCGGATGTGGCACTTGTCGACATACGGCTGGACGGCATGAGCGGCATCGATGTGTGCCGCAATACAGTCAAGCTAAGCCCAGATACCAAGGTCATAATCCTGACCGCTTACTTGGACAGCAACCTCATACATCAGGCATTACAAGTCTGCGCAAAAGGATATCTGTTGAAAGATGCGGAACAAATGGATCTGGTCAACCGAATCCAGCAGGTTCTTAACGGGGATCTAGTGTTCGACCCTCGGGTTACCAACTCCCTTGCTGAATACGCCATCCAACATCCACCCCAAGAGGATGACGTACTCCTTTCGAGTCGGGAGTTGGAGGTACTTCGCCTCATAGCTCAGGGGATGACCAACGTAGAGATTGCCGACATTCTTTTCATTAGCCCCGCAACTGTGAAGGACTATGTGAGAAGCATCACGGGCAAGCTCGGAGCGCGCAATCGCGTGGAGGCCGTGGCCAAGGCCGTCCGGCACGGGCTCATATGAGCCATTAGGAGAGACCATGCCCCTTCCAACCGACAAACTCGGGTATGCCGAGAAAGTCCTGGCGCTCAGGTACGAGATACTGGAACGTCTTCGCGACAATCACTCGCTATCAGCATCCTCGCTGGATGGAGCCGCCGCGTGCCTCAATCTCGTGACAGATGCTGATTGCCTGTCGAATTTGAAAGAAAGGCTGGACAGCATAGGAAGCGACAGTGACCTGCAGGAAGCTCTTTCCGATTCACTAAAGCGACGAGGCGCCTGGCCCACGGCCTCGCTACCAACGGCAGAGGACTCTTCGCCTCCGGAGATACTACGTCATATTCTTGTCGCCGACGCCCCGTGCGAGTTAAAGAAAAGGCTGGAACAGGTTCTGCTCTTGATAAACGAAGGGTGTGTCCTTCTGACTCTCATAGACAAAGATGAAATCCTCAGACGTGCCGCCGAAGTCGCCTGCAAATTAACCTCGGGTGAAGCAGCCACGGCAGTTGTGCTGGAAGGAAGAGATCGAAGCAGAGTTAGAGTGTGCGGTACAGAACAGTATCTGGAAAGTTTCCCCGATAAAGCCCGGGATCTCCTCAAGCCTATAGAAACTGGTGAGTCTGTCGTGATAGAAGGAGCCTGCCTATTACCACAAAGCGACCACATGCCGCCAGGAGATGCATCGGCTCATTCGGTGGTCAGCGTTCCGCTGAGATCCACTGGCAGACCCATTGGCGTCCTCCTGGTAGGGTACCCCCGTATGGGAAAGATAGACGCTGGAGACATAGGAATGCTCGAGGCATTCTCAAAACAGGTCTCCTGCGCTTTGGAAAACCTGACCCTGCACGAACAGGTACGGGATTTGGGTCGACTCCAGGAACGCCAGAGAATAGCACAGGATTTGCATGACACCGTGATTCAATTGCTTTTCGTCATAGGGATGGAGGCCGAGAAGCTGGGACAGCGGTGGGCAGAGGGAAGCAAGGAAAAAGAGAGCGTCTCTCGCATCCGCAGAATGGCTTCCAGGGCGGCATCCGAACTCCGTTCCGCCATTGCCGCGCTCACCATACACCCTGCCTACGGTGATACACCGCTGTCAGAGCTATTGCGAGATACAATCGAGGAGTGGAAAAGGCTTTCCGACATCCAGGTAACTCTCATTGAACCTTCCGAATACCCGGAGATCTCCTCGGAGGCCTCCAGGGCTGTGTACAGGATCGTTCGGGAAGCTCTCACCAACGTGCAGAAACACGCCAATGCAACGGCAGCGATGGTAAGCGTCGCGACAAGGTCCGGCAGGTTAATACTCTCCGTGCAAGACAACGGGGTCGGATTCCCACGCGAAATGGATCTTTCGGACCTCGGGGATATGCATTTTGGGATCAGGTCCATGCGCCGCTTGGCGAAGCAGTCTGGAGGGCACTTGGAGCTTTTGAATTGTGAAGATGGTGGCGCTGCAATCCGCTTTGTGCTTCCCCTGAGTTGATTTCCCACCTTTGCGGTGAAAGGCCTTGTACCATATTTTCTCAATTGGGCTCTCGGCTGCTAGAGAGCGTTGTCAGGCACCTTTTGGCACCGTTGTGCACAAGCGGTGGCCAGAACTGGCCCTTTGAAGCAAACGGGAGGCTGTTAGCGTGCTTTACCCTCGGCTCGTCCTCGAGGTGGGGTTGCGGGTATTGCCCCACTTAACAAGGATGAGGCACCTTGTTGGTGATGTTCTTTTTAGTCCTGGCTTGCCTCATCCCTGATACCTCGCACGGATTCAGATTGTACCCCTCCATTGGGTGGTTCGGGAACCTCCACTTGGTGGTAAAAGAACTCAGCGAAAACGGGTATACTGTATGTAATACAGGTGCACATTTTGCGGTAAGCGCCCCGCGAGTTCTTTGCAACGGCGGGGGTAGGGGCGCGTTACTGGATCATGGTGGCAGAACCAGAATCCGTCACCAAAAGGAGAAGGAGTATGGCACAGCGAGTCGTAGTCGATCCCATCACCAGAATCGAGGGACACCTTCGCATCGAAGCCGAGGTTGACGCCAACAATGTCATCCGTGAGGCATACAGCTCTGGCACCATGGTACGGGGGATCGAGATCATCATGCGAGGGCGCGACCCGAGAGACGCCTGGGCGATCACCCAGAGGTCGTGTGGTGTTTGCACCACTGTCCATTCCTTTGCTTCCATCCGGGCGGTGGAGGATGCGCTGGATATCAAGATTCCAAAGAATGCCAACCTTATCCGCAACCTCATGCTTTCCCAGCAGTTCGTCCACGACCACATAATGCACTTCTATCACCTTCACGCTCTCGACTGGGTGGATGTGGTGAATGCCCTCAAGGCTGATCCGAAAGAAACATCCCGCATCGCTCGTTCTCTCTCGAACTGGCCAAAGACTTCCCCGGCCTACTTTGCAGACATTCGGAACAAAGTTAAGGGAATCGTGGAAAGTGGCCAGTTGACCATCTTCACCAACGCCTACTGGGGCCATCCGGCATACAAGCTTCCCGCGGAAATCGACCTCCTGGCGGTGGCACATTACCTGGAAGCTCTGGATGCGCAAAGAGACTTCGTAAAAATACATACCGTGTTCGGTGGCAAGAATCCACACCCGAACTTCCTGGTGGGTGGTGTTCCCTACCCTATCGATCCCACCAGCGACAAGGCGCTCAATGCCGAGAGACTTACCATAATCGCGGACGCCATCGAGAAAATGCACGCGTTCGTTTACGAAGTCTACCTTCCCGACGTGTTGGCAGTTGCGCCTTACTACAAAGACTACGCAAAGCTGGGCGAAGGCCTCGGCAATTTCCTGTCCTGGGGCGAGTTTCCGTCGGACGACATCCGAAACATCCAAAGTTATCTGGTTCCGCGCGGAGCCATCATCGACCGCGACCTTTCTACAATCCACGACGTGGATCCAAAGGCCATGGGGGAGGTACAGGAGTTCGTCAAACACTCCTGGTACAAGTACAGCAAGGGAGACGAGACAGGGCTCCATCCGTGGGATGGAGAGACATCCCTCAACTACACCGGCCCCAAGCCCCCTTACGACTACCTCAATGTGGAAGGGAAATATTCCTGGCTCAAATCGCCACGCTGGCAAGAACGCCCGATGGAAGTTGGGCCGCTTGCCAGGGTCCTCCTCCTGTACGCCAGTGGCAACACCGAGACCAAGCAACTGGTGCAGAAAACCCTCGAGGTGCTGGATGCACCGAAAGAGGCCCTTTTCTCCACACTCGGACGCACGGCAGCGAGGGCCATCGAGACGGCGGTTTATGTGGATGCCATGTACGGCTTCTTCAAGGACCTGATCGCGAACATCAAAGCTGGCGACTACAAGATTGCCAACACCGAGAAATGGGACCCCAGCACCTGGCCGAAACATGCCAAAGGCGTGGGTACCACGGAAGCGCCCCGCGGCGCCCTGGGACACTGGGTCGTGATAGACGATGGCAAAGTAACCAACTACCAGCAGGTCGTCCCGACCACCTGGAATGCTTCCCCGCGAGATCACAAAGGCCAGGCCGGCGCTTACGAACGGTCGCTGGAAGGAACCAAACTGGCCAAGCCCGACCAGCCAGTGGAGATACTGCGGACAATCCATTCCTTCGACCCATGCATGGCCTGTGCCATCCACATGGTAGATGCTAACCACGGAGTGCTTGGCACCACCACCGTCATGCCCAGCACTGTGGTGCAGATGGTCTCCAAGGCCAACATCACCACGGAACCGACTCTGACCATTGGGGATTACAGGAAGAAATGACCCGGCGCTTTCCACACAAGCAAACCGGAGCAACCACATGGAAGACCAGCGGGTTACAATCCTGGGATTGGGCAATATCCTAAACAGCGACGAGGGAATCGGCGTACATGCCGTCTGGGAGATGCAAAAACTCCAGGAGGAGCACAACCGATATCCCGGCATTGAGCTGGTGGATGGGGGCACGCTGGGGATGCGTCTGCTCCCATACGTGGAGCAATCGACTCACCTGTTGCTGCTAGATGTGGCAGACGTGGGAGCAGAGCCGGGAACCATCGTCGAACTACGGGGCGACGAGATGCCCCTCTACACCGGAATCAAGCTTTCCATGCATCAGGTGACGTTCCAGGAAGTACTTGGGGTAGCGCTAGCGAGAGGAAATCTCCCCGAGCACCTGCACCTCATCGGAATGCAACCAGTCAGCCTTGAGATAGGCGTTGGCCCATGCGAGGAGGGGGAAAAAGCCCTACCTGAAATCATCAAACGCGCCGAGGCAACCCTGAGAGCCTGGGGCGTATGGTCCGAAAAGGAAAAGCAACTTTCTTCAAAGAGGAGGTAAGTGATGGGATCTGACGAAGAAAGCCTGGTAACCAAAAGCCTCGCCGAGAGGGGGATAACAAGGCGGGAGTTTCTCAAATTTTGTACCGTAATGGCAGGGGTTCTGGCTCTGCCAACCAGGTATGGAGTCAGAATAGCAGAGGCGCTGGAAGCCAAAAAGGAAAAGCTGCCAGTCATCTGGCTCGAGTTCCAGGATTGCGCCGGATGCAGCGAATCTTTCACCAGGTCGTATCAGCCATCGGCAGCACAGGTGGTTCTCGACCTGATCTCCCTGAACTACCACGAAACGTTGATGGCAGCTGCCGGAACTCACGCAGAAGCAGCCAGAGAGGAGACCATAAAGAAAAGCGGTTATCTGGTGGTTGTCGAGGGTGCCGTGCCTTCGAGCGAATACTGTGTCATAGGCGGAAAGACGGCTGAACAGATACTCCTGGAGTCCGCCAAGAACGCTGCAGCTGTGGTTGCAGTAGGTTCCTGCTCTTCCTTCGGCGGTCTTCCCAAAGCCCATCCTAATCCCACCGGAGCCAGGGCTGTCATGGACCTGGTCAAGGGCAAACCGGTACTCAACCTCCCTGGATGCCCGGTCAACGGAGAGAACATCACTGCTACCATCGCCCATTTCCTCACTTTCGGCGAACTCCCGGCAATGGATAAGTTGCACAGGCCGCTTTTCGCCTACGGTGCTTTGATCCACGACAACTGCCCTCGGAGGGCACACTTCGACAGCGACGAATTCGTCCGGGAATGGGGTGACAAAGGGCACAAGAAGGGGTGGTGTCTCTACCACATGGGCTGCAAAGGGCCGATTACCTACTCCAACTGCCCGTTGATTCTCTGGAATGACGGCACGAGCTGGCCTATCGGTTCTGGGCACGGTTGCATCGGATGCGTAGAGCCGGACTTCTGGGATAGAGGGATTTACAAGCAGGTGAAGATCCACGAAGTGGCACCACCAGCGTTCTATCCGGAGTCCGCCGCCAAGAACGAGAAGAAAATCAGCGGTACCAGCTATGCAGTCACAGGGGCTGTCGTTGGAGCTGCTATCGGCGCGGGTGCCGCAGCAATCGCCAAAGGAAAGAGCAACGGCGGCGAAAAATCGTCGGACGAAAGCTGAAGAAGGGAGGAGCTATGGGAAAGAAACTGGACCGGAGAGAATTCTTGAAAGTCGCCGGAGCCAGCGTTGGCGGAGCGCTCCTTTCAGCGACGGCCGTGGCCGCTGCCGGAGGGCAGAACAGGACCAAGAGCATGAAGAACGTGCCCAACGGAGCTGCCATGCTCTACGATGCCACCAAGTGTATCGGCTGCAGGGCATGCCAGACAGCATGCCGCAGAGCCAACCACAAGCCGCCGGAGCTGGACCCGACAGGAAAATACGACGAACCGAAGGATCTTTCCGGCGATACCTGGTTGCTGATAAAACTGTACAAGGAGAACGACGACAACTGGACATTCCTCCGGAGGGCATGCATGCACTGCATCGAGCCCGCGTGCGTGGCTGCTTGCCCCCTGGGCGCGCTTCACATCACGCCCGAGGGCGCTGTAGCGTATGATACCAACATATGTTTCGGCTGTCGGTACTGCATGGTCTCGTGTCCCTTCGAAGTACCTCGCTACGAGTGGGGCGTGGTCAAGCCGTACATCCAGAAATGTGATCTCTGTGCCAGCAACGGCAGGCTAGGAAGCAGGAAAAAGCCGGCATGCGCCGAGGCCTGCCCAACCAATGCTTTACAGTTCGGCACAAGGGGAGAATTGCTCCAAGAGGCTCACAAACGCATCCAGGAAAATCCCGACAAATACCTCGACCACGTTTATGGCGAACACGAGGTCGGCGGAACGCACATCCTGTACCTCTCCTCGGTGCCTTTCGACAAACAGGGCCTGCCACAGGTGGGGAACAATTCTTATCCCGAAAAGGTCAAGATCCCCATGGATTATGCCGTGCCCAGCATAATGGTGGGGGTGACGGCCCTGATGACAGGCGCTTACTATGCTACCAGCGGGAATGACGATGAGGAGGGACGAAAATGACAGCAAAAGCCGAATCGATCGCTGCGAAGCGTTCCATCCCGTGGGGGCGCATCTTCCTATGGATATTCGTGCTCTTCGGCGCGTTTGCAGCGGCCTACCGCCTCTGGCATGGTCTCGGAGCAGCGACGAACCTGAGCGACGGTCGCCCGTGGGGTCTCTGGATCAGTTTTGATGTGCTCTGTGGAGTGGCGCTGGCCGCAGGAGGTTTCACCATCGGCGCGATAGTGAAAATCTTTCACATCAAGCGATTCTACCCCATTCTTCGCCCCACCATCTTGACAGCATTCCTGGGGTATGTGATCGCCGCAGGCTCCATCCTGTTTGACATCGGTCTGCCCTGGCGCATCTGGCACCCCATCGTTTACCACAACTGGCACTCACCTATGCTGGAGGTGGCCCTGTGCGTGATGACATATCTGACAGTGCTGGCGCTAGAAGTCAGCGATGCCTTCTTCGAGGGAATGCACTGGAAATTGCCGAAGCGTATAATCGAAGGGTTCATGATCCCCCTGGTAATCCTCGGGATCACGCTTTCCACCATGCACCAGTCCTCCCTTGGCACGCTGTACGTCCTGGCGTCCAAGAGAGTCTTCGACTTGTGGAAAACCAGCTACCTGCCACTGCTGTTCTTCATTTCAGCAGTTGCCGCTGGCCTGACCATGACTATCATCGAGAGCAACCTCGCTGCCAGCGCCTACGAAATAGAAGCGGAACAGGATTTGCTGGCCGACCTGGGACTGTACGCTGCCTGGGTACTCCTGGCCTATCTGGTACTCAAAATCGCCACACTCATCGGCAGCGGCGGCATACACGACCTGTTCAGCGGAGGGGCCAGAAGCGCCATCTACCTGGTAGAAGTGATCGGAGGAGTCGTCCTGCCAATGGTGCTCCTCTTCATGCCAAGTATCCGAAAGAGCCGGAAAGCGTTGCTTCGCACTGCTTTGCTGGCAGTGCTCGGTGTGGTGCTCAACCGTTTTGACGTAAGTTTCTTCGGATTCTATGGAGCGCCCTACGTTCCAACATGGATGGAGTGGTCGATTACCATCGGCATGATATCGGCGGCGGTTCTTTTCTATGACTTCTTCGTCAGGCACTTCCCGGTGTTTCAGCACGAGCACGAATGAGCCAATATATAGGGAACACATCTTCAGAGGGTGGCCGAGCGGTCCGGTTACCCTTCCGCCCGCACAGGGGGAGAGCCACTCATGCATGAGCTACCTTTCGTGGAAAGCATTCTTGACTTGACGCTGGAATATGCAGAGAAATCCCATGCGAAAAAAGCGGTCGCTCTGAACCTGGTCATCGGACAGATGTCCAGCATCGTGGACGACACCGTTCAGTTTTACTGGGACCTGCTTTCCCAAGGCACTATTGCGGAGGGCGCAGAGCTTCGTTTCAACCGCGTCCCTGCCGTTTTTTACTGCTGGGACTGCGGTACCACTTACGAACTCAGAGATGGCAACCTGACCTGTCCAAGATGCGGCAGCAGCAAAGTCTCGCTGGTGAAAGGAGACGAGTTCCGCTTGGAAAGCATAGACATTGAAGACTGAATCTGCAAATCAGCGATGGCTCTGTGTACAGGTCGATCGATTGGCCGATCCGGGACCAGTTTAATGGAGGAAAGTTCATGATAAAAACCGTACCCGTAGTCGAAAACATCCTTGGAGCAAACGACCAACTCGCCGAGACAAATCGGCGGCTGCTGGACGCCACAGGGACTTTCGCAGTCAATTTCATGGCATCGCCTGGAGCCGGGAAAACCGCTGTCATCCTGCGCACAGCGAGCGACCTGAAAGATCGATACCGCATCGCTGGCATAAATGGCGACATAGCGAGCACTATCGACGCCGACCAGATAGCCTCTATTGGCATTCCGGCAGTGCAGATAAACACCGGAGGTGCCTGCCACCTGGACGGGGTAATGCTCTCGGGGGCACTGCCGAAGCTGGATCTCGGCAGAATCGACCTTCTCATCGTCGAGAACGTGGGGAATTTGATCTGCCCGGCCAGCTTCAGAATCGGCTCTCATCTAGACGTGCTCATTGCCAGCGTGCCAGAGGGAGACGACAAGCCATACAAGTACCCCAACATGTACCGGGGCGTTCAGGCAGTCCTCCTGAACAAAATCGACCTGCTGCCCTACCTCGATTTCGACATGGGTTATTTCCGCAAAGGGGTCGAAGCGTTGAACCCAGGGCTGGCATTCTTCCCCATTTCCGCAAAAACCGGAGAAGGCTTTGATGCGTACATTCGGTGGCTCACGGAGCAGGCTGATTCGTACCTGAAGTAGATAAGCGCGTCGGCGAGATGCTCTGTCTCTTATAGGGGCCTTTCGCTGATTCATTGACTGACGGGAAACGCTTTCGTTACGAACACATCCACGGTTTATGCTACGGAGCAGGCAATGAAGTTCTTATAAGGAGGGGCGGCATGTGTCTTGCTGTGCCGGCGAGAATCTTGTCAATAAATGGGTACGAGGCGAACGTGGAGTTCGGCGGCGTTCACCGCGCCATCAGCATCCAGTTGACGCCTGCCGTGCAGGTGGGGCAGTACGTCCTGGTTCATACAGGATTCGCAATCAGCGTGGTAGACGAACATGAGGCGCTCGAAACGCTGAAACTTCTGAAACAAATGGGAGACCTGGAGCCGATCAGCCCGGAGAAAATACATTCGCCAAGCTTCGGGGAAAGAAGCGATGAAATTTGTTGACGAATTCAGCGGCGTGCCAAGATTCAAATATCGGGAAGCCGGGGCGGTTGGCGCGTAGGAGAGTCCTCGGGTGGGGACAGACCGAGCAAATCATAAGGTGGTTGCCACGGTTCATCAGAGACGGTTACATCCACCTCTTCCACGCCAGGCAGCTCCTTGACTACGTGCTCCGCCCAAAAGCTAATCAGACCAGACAATGGGCAGGCGAGAGTCGTCATCACCAGTTCGATGTGCACGACGTCTCCTTCGACCTGAATAGACCGCACCAGATTCAGGTCTACAATGTTTATCCCGAACTCCGGATCGTGTACTTCTCGCAAGGCTGTACGCACTTGCTCCTCGGTAACCATAGAAAACCTCCGAAAGGGACCTGTCTGCCAACAGGCAGGTCGGAGCCAATGCCAGCTTATGCCCAGTAGCTAGCTTGGCAAAGGCAACCAAATGTTGCATACTTTGAGTATGAAACAAAAGGGAACTCGTCGTGCAACTTCATGTGTATCCTCATTGTGGTTTGCGCATTGGTCGCGATGTCAATGCTGCTCGTAATATTCTTGCGCTTGGACGGAGTGCCGAGACGCTAACGTGGCAGGTTGCGGCAAGCCCCGTGGAATGGTTATTCCACAGGGCGAGCGTTGTCTCAGAAGCTCCCCTGCTCTGAGTGGCCTCTGGCCCGGAGGGGGAGAGTACGTCATCCAGTCAACATGCCGCGGATGATGACATCAACAGCCTTTTCCTCGTCCAGGCCACGAGCCATAAGCGTTTCCAATTCTTTGTGGTTCACCGTACCGATGGCAGCTTCGTGGGTTACTTGAGCCCGGTCGTTCCGCACGACGACCTGGGGCGCGTTGTCGGCGATAGCTTCGTCGCGCACGATTTCCGTACAGTCCATGTGACCGCGAGTCAGGGGGGCATTGCCCTCTGTGGCAGTAAACACGTGGCTACGGGCACGGTCACGCACGGCGACGCGGCTCTTGGTCATGCCGCGGGCGCCTTCGCCGTTCAAGCGCACAACTTCTTGCACGGTGATGTCATCGTCGGCCCAGCCATAAGCCTTCGTCGTCAATGTCGTGATGCCATAAGACCCGACATCGACGACGTAATCGATTTTCATCCGGCCCACCCGACCGTGCACCAGGCTGAATGTAGAAATGAATTCACCTCCCTCATCTACCTGCGCTTCAAGCTTCGGCAGCACTTCGATGCCGCCATGTGGACCATGGTAGTGCACTTCGGTGTAGGTAAACCGGGCGTTCGGGCCTACATGGAGGCGGGCCTCCATAATGTGCCGCAGCCTGATGGCGTTGGGGAAAGTACAATGAGCCAGTATCTGCACCTGGGCACCTTCGCCGACCTCAAAGTCTGGGATGATGTGCTGAACCCCTTCCGCCGGGATCATGCCAAAGCAGAGGTGGATAGGCTGTTCTAGTTTGGCGTTTGGAGCTACCACGATCCGGGCTTTGACGCCATCCTCCAGCGGCTCGGAATCGATTCTCACGCCGGGCACTTCGTTGGCCCCAAGAACCTTGTTGGCGCTTACAACCAAACTGGCAACGCTTGGGGATCGCAAAAAGGAGGCATCACCTCCGGCCTCCTCGTAGGCCTGAAGAATAGCTGCGAAGTCCCGCGCCCAGGCAGGGTCGCGTCGGTCCAGGGGGGCAGTAGAACGCTGAGCTGTGCTGTCTGTTCCTGTCATGATTGCCTCCAGTTTGATGCCGGTATCAGCCAAGGCTGCTGTCCTGCTACCCCCTGATGTGGGCGGTACATCCTCTTGAAATAAGCCTGTACCTCAGCAGATGTGCCGGTTCTGACAATGATGCCGCCGCACATAAGAGAGGCGCTGTCGGCGGCCGTTGCCATCTCGTCGCGATGAGTGATGAGCAAGGGGGTAATGCCTTCTCGCGCCATGTGCCGTATCAGCGCCTTGATTTCGCTCATGGAGAGCATGTCGACGCCAGAATCCGGTTCATCCAAGAGGGCCAGCCGAGGACGCATAGCGTAGACACCGGCCAGTTCGATGCGTTTCCGCTCGCCGCCGGAGAGGGTGTCGTTAAGAGTACGGTGCAGGTAAAGGGCAGGTGGTAAAGCAACTGCTGTCAGCGCAGCTTCGATCATATCTCGACTAGGTTTGGCCATGCCGATCCTGAGATACTCAGATATAAGCAATCCTTCGAAACGCGCAGGTTCCTGCCAGGCAAGGGTTATACCCAAGCGGGCCCGCTCGTCGATGGAAAGATCCGTTATGTCTTGCCCATCGAAGATGATGCGGCCCGCATCGGGCACATAACGACTGCTTCCCATAATGGTAAGGGCCAAAGTGGACTTCCCGGAACCATTCGGACCAAGAAGAGCATGAACCTTACCCGGCTGAATTGCAAGATTCACGTCATCAAGAATGTTGTGGCCATCGCGAGCTAGTGTCAGTCCTTCGATTTGTAATAGGGGACTACCCATAGAATCTCTCCTCATTACGTCGGAACTTTCCGACGGATTTGCTTGAGTGTGCTACCCCGCATCCTTTCCAACGACTGTGCGGGTTTGACGGTCTCACCGCCCTTCCTCGGATCACAACTAAAGTATATATACGCTATAGAAATTGTGCAAATTAGCCATCTGGATATTCGCACCGAGGGTCTGGAGGCCCTGCGTAGAGGGAGTTGACGACTTCCCTGCAGGCGTCGTCGTGCCTGCGGGGCAGGCAAGAAAATATCCCCAAAGCTGTTGCACACGTCGGGGCGTGGTTAAAAGCGTGACGAAATCAGATGTACGGATTTGCCGGC
This sequence comes from Anaerolineae bacterium, assembly GCA_015486235.1. Taxonomy (GTDB): domain Bacteria; phylum Chloroflexota; class Anaerolineae; order S016-19; family S016-19; genus S016-19. The sequence goes on along the minus strand of WFSD01000232.1, from coordinate 7,052 downwards.
ATAGTTCAGATGAGGTGTTTCGCAGTTTTACAAATTTGTCACCGAGCCATGTGTCGTCCGAGACTCCGCCCGGAAAGCGCGGTCACTACGGTGCAGTTGGCACCAGGTCCTATATCTGTTCGGACTCGTAGCTACTCAGGTACAGGAGGGGCCTTGTTCACCACCCACAACCTCCTCCGCCGTGACATCGGGGGAGGAAGAGGTCAGGGTAGTGGACCCCAAAAAACACTCCCAACGGTACGGCTGCTGCCAGAACTGATTGTCAAAGTCCGAACGCTACCCCAGGTTACTGAGAAGACACTGCAGAACACTCTCGCTGGATTCGCTGATCTAGGTTGCCGTTTATGGCCCCCCGGGGGGATAGCGTCCGGCGGACGCCTTAGTTTCCGATCAGCGCGAGAGGCAGGTATACTTTCCGTAGGGCTCTCGGCGTCTTGGTCGGAAGAGGCGTCCGTGTTGGCACAGGTGTAGCCGTGGAAGTAGGCGTCGCTGTGGCTGTCGGGGGCAGAGCTGTTGTAGTAGGAGTGATGGTGGATGGCTCTGCTGTGTTCGTCGGCGTGGGTGTTCCTGCTTCCACGACTTTCGCACTGTAGAACACATCGCCTGCTCCGCTCCTATCCTCCCATGCCAGGTGAGGGACATCAGCGAGATCCAACACCAGGGACACGTTTCTTGCTCCGGCGTCATCTGTCGCCACTGTCTCCTCGGCTTCCCACCCTTTACCGCTGCCCATGGCGTAGCGGTACAGAATGCTCTTGTCCTCGTCCCAGGCGGCATGGATACCACCGGAATAGTCCACCTGCACTTTCGGCATGTAAGCGCTGCTCCCACTTCCGGAGAGCTGAGTGGCGGCGGCCCAGGAATCGGGCATCCCCCAGGTGTAGAATATCTTGTCGCCCTCCTCCCAGACGACGTGAACGGTGCCATCGGGTGATGTGCTCACATCGGGAGCAGATGATGACACAGCAGGCGTGTTGGAGAGGTCCTCGGGGAGGGACCATCCGCTGCCAGCTGTATAGCTGCTGAGAAACACTTCGTAGGGAGAAGTAGAGCCGGCGTAATGCTGTTGCCACGCTACGTAGAGAGTACCATCCTTGCCAATGGCTATGGACGGAGCGACGCCAATGGCGTTCGGTATGGGCCCATTGCTCCAGACAAGCCCATCGCTGCTGTCTGCCCAATAAACCGCCGGATAGCCCGGTGTAGTGTCGCTCCACACGGCGTACAGATGTCCGTCGGGGCCCACGGCCAAGTCGGGGGATGCAGAGTTTCCCGGTGTCTGGGATATGTTCTTGGGAAAGGACCACGCATTCCCATCCCAGTAGGTGAAGAACACGTCCATAACGCTTCCGTTGAGCTGGACGAACAGCATTCCTACCACGTCGTCGCCGGAGCTTGCCAGCGCCGGCCCGGTACCCGGGAACAGTTGCCGCGGAACTGACCACACTCCGTTTTCCTCATAGGCATGGTAGATCGTTCCACTCTCCTCCCACGCAACGTGGACCTGCCCTCCTGAGGTCTCTGCGATGGAAGGCGAGCGCGATGATGTGTCACTGTGGGAGATGTTTACTGGCACCGACCATCCGGATTGCCCAAGGGTGGCCGTGACGGAACTGGATAAGAGCAGGTAACCCAGAATCAGAGCTACTACTACGGAGACAGACGCAAAAATATTTGATTTCATGGAAAGCCTCCTCAATAAAGGCGGACGGGGGCGCTGGGGAAGCGCCTCCGTTGCCACCGTCCCTGTTTTGGCCTTATGGCCTCTCGATACGGATGTAAGTCGCCAGAAGCGATCCGTCCGGCTGCGGGATCGCCACCACCAGAGCATCCATCCCTTCCTGCGCTGTGCCCTCACTTTCATCTATAATGGTGTCGGCGTTGATTTTGACTGCTCTGCCAGCGATTATCCACTCACCCTCTCCCAGGGACTGGATTTTCCCCTCAAAGACAGTCGCTGTATCTTCGAGACTACTGACGATTATCTTGGCCGCCAGCACTGCGTCCCTGGCAGTGGAGATGCCCTCCACCGTTGCTACATCACCGGGCGAAGGCACCTTGCCCGATATCTGCGTGAGGGCGTCCATCGTCACGGTGATGCCACTCACGATCCATTCCTGATCGTTCACGATTCGGTCTATAACGCCAGCGAACGCCGCATGGGAGGCTTCCTCCCCCCTGTCCATGGTCACGATGGCCAAGGCATGCAATGTGGCCCCCTGTTGGACCACAGTTGCGTGGGCAAGGAGACCCACCTCCAGGGCGCCGGAAATGACCGTGGAAGCATCTATCTCCACGACCTGATCCCGCACGGTTATAGAGCTATCGGTCACTGCCTGGATTATGCCGGTTATCGGCACCGGCCGGATCCTCCCGGCCTGCAAGATGATTGTCACAGTCAGGGCAGTCAGGCTCTTACTTCTGCCGAAAGGTGCCAGGGCATTGGAATTGCTTTCTACCTTGGCTACCACCGCAACCAGATCACCCACAGATGGCACACTGGGCACGAAGACTGTATCGCTGGTCAGCTTGATGTCGCGCCCTTTGACAGTGATGCTGGTATCCGAGATAGCGCTGACCTTTCCCTGGATCACTTTTATCCTGGCTATCGCCGGCACCGTCGGGATAGGAGGCGGAGTCATGGATGGCATAGGTGGGGGCGTCATGCTTGGTATACCGGTTGGCCTCGGCGTTCTGCCCGGTCCCCTGGTGGGCGTTACGCTGGGCGTGTATGTAGGGCTTGGTGTCACGCTTGGCATGGCCGTGGGGCTCGGAGTGAGCGTCGACGGGGGCCGGGGCACCGGGAGCTGCCTGTAATTCGGGACTACCCCATGTGCAGAGGCCGGCACGGCCAACAGCAGAATGCTCAACAACACTAAAATGGAAATCCACTTCCTCTTCATTTTCAATCCCTCCTTCGTTCATCTCTGTTCGTGTCTTTACCTCACTTTATGAGAGGCGTCGTGCAATCAGGAAAACACAAGATTCTCCGACGCGGACGAAGCATGCCCAGTATACCGCAGCGAAAAGGATATCTCCTCGTTCGTTGGGCGGAAAAATCAATGCGATGTTCGGCCCATCAACCGCAATGCGGACAGTGAGATCGTCGAGCAGCAAGTCAGGTATCAAGCCCACCGGAATAGACGGCGTGGTAAGGGTCGCTGCATCTCTCCCTGTGGAACAGGCATAGCCCGTAAATCGGGCGGTCTCTCAACCGACCTGTGCCAGGCTGCGTTAATCTGTGGCTTATCTTCGGAACAAATGCGGAAGAAATGCGCAAAAACTCTTGACATTCTGGCGATTGATGTGTATAATGTAGTAACACGCGTTACTAACGCGGGTCAGTACATGAATTGCTTGTTTTGAGTGCGAGGATGCATTTACGATGGAGAAAGCTACTAGCAAGGACGTCGCAAGGCTGGCTGGCGTTTCCCGCACCACGGTGTCCCTGGTCTTGAACAATGTGCCGGATGTTCACATACCAGAGGAAACACGACAACGGGTTCTGGAAGCGGCACGGAAGTTGGACTATTACCCTGCTGCCGCCGCCCGATCCCTCGCCAGCGGAAAGAGCAACGCCATTGGAGTGGTATTGTGCGAGGGGCAGGACAAGGTGGCCGCAGACGCTTTCCTACCCGACATGATGCGGGGCATTGCCGACGCTGCTTTGCAACACGATTACACTGTCCTCTTCCGAGCAGTCTCCAATGCAGATCCGGAAAGTCCCTATGTCAGGCTGGCCCGTGGTAAGCATGTGGATGGTTTCATCATTTCTGCTCCCCGTTCCGATGACGACAAGCTCCTCACACTCGAGGAAACTGGATTTCCCATAGTCTTACATGGCCGCCTGCCGGGTTCGGATATTCCCTTCGTTGACGTGGATAACATCGGCGGGGCAGAAAAAGCTGTGAAGCACCTGATAGGACTGGGGCATACCCGGATTGCTATGATCACCAACGCTCCCCTGACGTACACTTCCGCCAAAGCCCGCCTGAAAGGTTACAAAAAAGCATTGGAGGAAGCAGGCATCGCATTCTCGGAGGATTTGCTTCGTTTTGGCTCGTTCCTGCCGGAAAGTGGGTACAGTGCTATGTCGGTGCTCCTGGCATTGCCAGAGCGGCCTACAGCAGTGTTCGTTGCGAGCGACGTCGTAGCGCTAGGAGCCCTGGCAGCCATCCACGACAAAGGGCTGAAAGTACCCGAGGATATCGCCATCGTGGGCTTCGACGACATCTTCGCTGCTGCTTACACCATCCCATCCTTGACCACAGTACGGCTCCCTGCATACAAACTGGGGTGGCAGGCAGCTGATATGCTCCTCAAGCTCATACGCGGAGAAAAGGTAGAGAACACCAAAGTCTTCCTCGATACAGAACTGATCATCCGGCAGTCGTGCGGGGCAAGAAAACGCGCTTTGTAGCCAACAATCCGTGCTGGAGCGGATGTTGTCTTTGTTGCCCGGTTTGCTAACACGTGTTACTTAGCACGTTGAGTAACAATCCAGAAGGAGGTGAGGAAAAGAAAATATCTGCATAGTCTGCTGGCTTACCTAAAGAGTTCTTCAGTCAAATCGAAAGGAGAAGAGAAAATGAGGAGGAAAGGTTTTTGGCTTGCTCTGAGCGCATTGCTCGTTCTGGCTTTTGTTGTTTCGGCTTGTGGGGGAGGCGCCACTCCGACTAAGGCCCCAGCCCCTACGAAAGCACCCGCTGTCCAGCCCACAAAGGCTCCTGCTGGTGGGGGCAAAGTGGACGTGATGGCTGTCTGGGGCGGTGGTGAGCTTGATAGCTTCAAGGCTGTCTATGAGCCTTGGGAAAAGGAGACAGGCAACAAGGTTGAGTACGAAGGCACCCGCGACCTGACAGCGGTCCTGAAGACACGGGTCGAGGGGAACAACCCGCCCGATGTTGCCATACTCCCTAACCCTGGCCTGATGATGGAATACGCGAAAGCTGGCAAGCTTGTCGCACTGGACAGCTTCCTGGATATGAGTCAGCTCAAGAAAGACTATGCCCAGGCATGGCTCGATGTTGGCACGTACAACGGCAAGCTCTACGCAATCACGTTCAAGGCCGCCAACAAGGGAACTGTGTGGTACAGCCCCAAAGCTTTCGAGAAGAAGGGGTATCAGACGCCGAAGACATGGAAGGAGATGCTCGCCCTCTCCGACAAGATCGTTGCCGACGGCGGGACACCCTGGTCGATAGCGGCTGAGTCTGGGGACGCTTCAGGATGGCCTCTCACCGACTGGATAGCGCAGATAGTGCTGACGCAATCCGGTCCTGAGGTGTACGACAAGTGGGTGAAGCACGAGATACCGTGGACGGATCCTGCCATCAAGAAAGCTTTCCAGACCTTTGGTGAGATTGCCACCAAGAAAGGATACGTGCTCAACGGTGTCGATGGGATCCTTGCCACCAACTTCATCAATGGCTCGTATGCCATAATGGACGGGAGCGCCTACATGTACTACCTGGGCGACTTCACCCAGGGGTTCATCTCGAAGCAGTATCCTGACGCTGTGCCTGGCAAGGACTATGCGTTCTTCCCATGGCCGACCATCAATCCGAAGTATGCCGGAGGGATCACAGGTGGCTGTGATGTGGTGGTGGTGTTCAAGGACACGCCTGCCACCCGCTCCTTTGTGAAATATCTGTCCAGCGCCAAGGCGCAGGAGATCTGGGCGAAGAAAGGTGGCTACACCTCACCCAACAAGGGGGTGCCGCTGAGTGCATATCCCAACGACATTGCACGCACTTCTGCTAAGATGCTGACGCAGGCCACTGCGTTCCGGATCGGTGCAGGCGACCTGATGGGTGGTGCTGTACAGCACGAGTTCTGGAAACAGTCGCTTCAGTTCGTACAGCATCCAGACAAGCTGGATGAGGAGCTGGCTGCTATCGAAGCCAAAGCTGTGGAACAGTACGGGAAGTGACGATCGTCGAATCTATCGCGGGGTAATGGCCTATACCATTACCCCGCAGTATTCCCCAGGGCGAGGTGCCAAATGTTCAAGAGGAAGGGTATCGTCCCGTGGCTTTACATCGGACCTGTACTCCTGATCCTGGGAGTGTACCTGGTCTATCCAGTGATAAACACCACTTACATAAGCCTTTTCAGCGCGGATTCTACAAAGTTTGTCGGGCTGCAGAACTACCTGTACCTCTTCACCCACAAGGAGACATTGACAGCGTTTAAGAACAACCTGCTGTGGCTCATTTTCTTTACATCTTTTACTGTCTCCCTGGGCCTTGTCATAGCAGTTTTGGCCGATAGGGTGAAATATGAATCCATTGCCAAATCAATTATATTCCTGCCGATGGCTATTTCCGGCGTTGCTGCCGGCACCATCTGGAAGTTTATGTTGGACTTCAGCCCGCGCGTTGGGTTGCTGAATGCTCTTCTGAAAGGCTTCCTCCGCTCACACCCAGTGGCGTGGCTCCAGAAATACCCCATCAACACTTTCGCTCTTATTGCGGTTGGCATCTGGATGTGGACTGGATTCTCTATGGTGATACTATCGGCATCTGTGAAAAGTATCCCGAGCGAAATACTGGAAGCAGCGTCGGTGGACGGCGCAACCGAATGGCAGAAATTCTGGCAGATCACCATTCCGATGATAAGCTCCACTATCCTTGTGGTGACCACCACGCTGATCATCAATGTGCTGAAAGTATTCGACATAGTCTACGTAATGACCAGCGGGAACTACGGTACCGACGTGATCGCCAATCGCATGTTCAAGCTGTTTTATGTTGAAAGCCAGTATGGGCGCTCGGCAGCCATAGCGGTAGTGCTTTTGCTACTCATCATCCCTGTGATGCTGGCAAACGCTCGCAGGTTCAAGGAATAGGAGGCGCACCAATGACGAAAATAAAAGAAGCTGTTTCGAACGGCCCCTTGCATATAGCTATTCTGCTCATATGCGCTTTGTGGATTCTTCCGTCACTTGGTTTGTTCGTCAGCTCATTCAGGCCAGCCAGGGCAGTGCGTTCCACCGGCTGGTGGACGGCCATAAAGCCACCTTATCAATTCACACTGGATAGCTACGTAGA
>WFSD01000231.1 GCA_015486235.1 Anaerolineae bacterium | reverse complement strand
GTAGAGCAGCGGCATGCGATTGAGGCTGGCCAGAACCTGGACATATGCCGTAATCGTATAATCGGTGCTCACAGGTTCACGGATGTGCAAGATTTCTCCCGGTGCCTCTCGTTCCAAAGCATCCAGAAAAGCATGTAAATCCTGTGTCATGATCACTAATTTTCCCCATCTTGGGCACTCGATTTGCTCGAAAGCCCAAAGCCGCTTCAGGAGCCTCCTTGGCGCACCTGGGGCGATCGTGATTCGCCCTTGGGGTTGATGGAGACCCGCAAAAGATCTGGTGAATCCTGGGGGCTCGTAGGCCCCCAGGATTCACTTCGAAATCCCCACCTTTTGATGGACGCTCTATCCAATCCGGATTAGACGTTGCCGAAATTATAGACCTCAGCCACGGCAACATCCGTAGCGCCAAAACAATCGCGACGGGGACCGGAACAAGCTCCCCGTCGCGAACTCGACCTTCCGACGATATCCTCAGGAAATCCACCCATGCACTACCAGGCCGGCCCGTTCAACCACTGGCGACAGGAAGTAACATACGGCGGGCATGATCAGCGGGATGACGATGATGTCACCGACCACCCAGCCGATGACTGCCGGCATGAAGACGTTAGGTGGCATGAGGCCGGTCTTCACCAAAACCCACATATTGATGGAGGCCGCAACAGGATTCTGGAACAGTACAGCGGCGACGAACATAAACACCCAGGCTTTCAACCAGTGGCGGCTGAAGAAGTCTTTGCCCAGGGGATCGAGGCCCAGCTTGGGGGCAGCCCAGCGGTACAGAACGAAAGGTACGATTACCTGGATTATGTCAACCCCTGAGATGAACCAACCAATAGCGATCGGGAACCCGGCAAGGAGACCGCCGAAAAAGGCGCCTAGGTAAGCGGCTATTATCCCCCACAGCCCAAACCATAGTGTAAACGGGATCATGAAACCGATGGCAATGTAGAAAGCGGATACACCAATGGCTGCGAAGGGGACTGCAATGTCGCCAAACGCTACCAGAACTGTGTTTACCCCGACAATGACAGCGAAAGTTACCCACTGTCCTAACGTAATCGGCGGATTGGGATTCCAGTGGAGTCCGTACCGCGGCCCTGCTTTCCTCTCTTCTTGTGCAACCGCTTCAACGCTCATGACAGTCCTCCTTAATTCTTCTTTCCACCCGCAATTCACGACTTACAGAATCTGATCGCCGCTCGACCAGATCCCTTACTTCAAGACTTTCCGGTAACCACCCCCCTCATTTTCCCCGACCACAATTCATGACCGAACCCTGTGTTCCAAGATTCTCCAGTGACCACCCCCCTTCCACGATGAGAAACTTTTTCTCCTTGTCCCACGAGCACGTGATTGCTGACAGGGGGATTATCCATACCTGCCAGTTTGCCAACTCCGATCGCACCAACAAACCCAGCTAACCTGACTTGCATTCGCCACGACGTTTCGCATTGGCATCATTTCCCTGCCTGTCAAGGTCCCCTCTCCCTGGCGTTCCTCCACCAGCGAGCTATGCTTTTTTCAACTCTCCTGCGCCGGGGGATCCGCTTCTCAGTGCATTGATCCACTCCTGAACATTGAGCAAATTTGGAAAGTCTGGTCGCTGGCGCCGAGCAGCAATACTAAGCTTAGCACTTTGCGGCGGCTCTAGGAAAGCTTTGTCGAGGACTTCCTCATCTGAGAACAGCTCTCGCACAGAGCCGGTGAAAATTATCTGACCCTCGTGCAAGACAGTCGCTTGTTGACAATGCTCAGCTACTACAGTCATGTCATGAGTGATAATTAAGATCGTGGTCCCGGCCTGGTGCAACTCATCTATCAAGTCCATAATGCTCTCGGTCATCCGATAATCCTGGCCGGTTGTAGGTTCATCTACGATCAGCACAGAGGGCTGCATGGCCAGCACGCAGGCTACGGCTAGGCGTTGCTGCTGACCTTTGCCCAGAAACATAGGGTCTTCCTCGATTTTGTCTTCCAAGTTGACGGCTTCCAATACGCTATGCACCCTACGATCGATCTCCTCGTGATCTAATTCCAGGTTGCGCAGCGCGTAGGCTATCTCCTCGTAAACCTTCCGCGTGAAGAGTTGATGAGTGGGATTCTGGAAGACGTAGCCGACCTTCCTGGCCAGCTGGCGCCGGACCTCCTTCTTGGTTGCGTCCTGTCCCAATATCTCTGCCTTGCCTTTTTCGGGAGCATAAATGCCGTTGAATATCTTTGCCAGGGTCGTCTTGCCGCTTCCATTGCGGCCTAGGAGTGCCATATAGTCCCCCTCGCGTACATCCATGCTCACACCCCTGAGAGCCAGCGTACCGTCGGGATAATGGAACCATACATTCTCCGTGGTGATGATCATGGGGCCATCTCTTTTCGGGATGGCAGGCGTGACCACAGTGTCCACACGTGGGACCAATACCTTCAGGCCTTCTTCCACCGTCAAGGGGATGGGACGGATATTTACCGCATCAGCCACTCGGGCGAGATCGGGTAGCCGCACCCCTTTCTCCATCGCCAGTTTCACATTGCTGTAAAACTTCCTAGGACGCTCTACCTCCACGATCTGCCCATCGTCCAGGAGGGCGACACGGTCCGCGAATTCTAGCATAGCCTCTGGCATGTGTTCTACCAGTATCACAGTGAGATCGTAGTTGTCCTTGAGGGCCCGGACAGTCTCGACAACCTCCCGCTTGCCGACGGGGTCCAGATCGGAGGTTGGCTCGTCTAGAATGAGCAAATCCGGGCGCATAGCCAGAAAAGCGGCGATAGCCACCCGCTGCTTCTGTCCCCCTGACAATTCAAGCGGGTGCAACAACTCAGCAACAGGCCATAGGTAGCCCAGGCCGGCTGCCTCCAATCCTTCTCTAGCCCTCTTTTCTATCTCCTCCGGCGGCAGCTGCATCATCTGGAGGCCAAAGGCGACTTCATGAAGCACACTCATCCTCAGAAACTGATTCTCTGGATCTTGCATAATCAGGCCCACCCGTGGCGCAAGGGCTCCCTTGCCCACGAGTTTCCCACCATCCAATCTCGTCACAACTTCTCCGAGGACATCCACCTCCCCTTTCACATAATCGGCCATTGTGCCGCCAGGCAGCTTGGTCTCATGGGGCAAGATGCCCGCCAGGAAATAGCAGAGTGTTGTTTTGCCTGCCCCGCTCGGCCCGGTGATTCCAAGAAACTCCCCTTTCTCGACTTCGAGACTCAGTCCTTTGAGCACCCAGGGGTTCATCTCGCCTACAAAAGCCGGGTATCGCCAAAAAAGGTCCTTGACCTCCACCGCTTTCATAAAGCTGCCCTCCATAGTGAAAATAAGCTGTGTGTAAAATTGAACCCTGTGAGAAGGAGCGCTAAGGGGATAGCCACGGACAGTCCTATAGCCACTATATCTTCCCAGCGGAATGGCTTTATCTCACGGTAAGAGGTAGGATGTGTCGCTTTCCCAAAGCCACGTGCATGGAGTGCCGCTGCCATCTGCGTGGAACGTGTAAGCGACATCCCAATCAAGGGAATGGCCATAAGGCCAAAATCCTTGACCTGACCAAAAACCGTCTTCTTGTGGAAACCACTTCCGCGCGCGAGCTCGGCCTGGCGGATTGTATCGTAATCCTCCACGGCGGTGGAAAAACTTCGCAATGCTAATGAGACAAAGAAGCTGGCCTTGAAAGGCAGCTTGATCTGATCGAGCATTCCCACAATTTCAGTGCCTCGCATTATCGCGGCAAGTCCCAGGACAAGAAGGCCCATAACCCCAAAGCCCAGAACTTTGGTGCCTGCTATCAGGAGGGTTTGGTCAGAAATAAAGAGCCGCAACGCATGGAAAAGCGGGAATTGGACCAGGGTCAGCGAAGCTGAGCTGACGAAACGGTTTACCAGCCAGGCAGCCACTGATCCAAGTAGGATGCCATACGTAGTGCCTCGGCGGATTTCCCAATACAATATCACTACGGCCACGAAAACCGCTTCCCACACCGCCAAGCTTATCGTTACGAACCCCGAATATACGCGCCAGTTGATCAGGATGTAGCGACCGGGCTGAGGGTTGAAGATAAGCCATGATAAGCTCATGGACCCCATCATGATCAGAAGCAAAGGTACGTAAACTCGTATCACCCAAGAGAGAATGCCAGCAAAATACATCTCGAGGATTGCAAGTCCTCCTATAATAACAATTCCCACTGGATCAAGGTGATTTGCCCTGAACATGATGAAAACAGTTATAGAGCCCCCGAGGGCTAGGAATACTCTGGTCAGTACATGAGTCCGAGCCACGGGTGAATTCGCCTTCATTGAGAAAAGAAATGTACGCACATACTCCTTGCCGGCCTGCGCAAGGCTTGCACTCACTCCTAGAGAAGAAGTGCGCTGTTCTAGTTCATCTAGATCGGGAGAGTTGGTGTTTTCCGTCACAGCTAACCTCCTTATCTGCTGTACACTCCCAATTGCTACCCCCGAGTGTGTCTAAGCCTTCTTGTAGTTCCGTCGGCTCTGTCAATGTGCAATCTCTTCAAAGTTGCGGCCGTTGGGACCCCGTCCGGCCCCCATCCTCTGGCAGCATAATAGTCGGCGATGAGGCGTTGCAGGTCGACTACCTGTCCTCGCGCCGGGCCATCCGGGAGCTGATCGACGAGGAAATGTTCAGGTAATGTATCGTCCGCCGCAGAGAACCCAGCCTTCAAGTTGAAAAGTCTCTCCAGGTTACAGATACGCTCACCAACAGTAAGCAAATCAGCCTCACTTTGATCAAACCCGGTGACACCGTTCCACAAGGGGACAAGGTCGGCTAGCTGGGCGCCTCTGCCAGCAAGGACACAAAAACCCAAAGAATCCATTACAGCTACTTCGTCCTGGCGGGCTTTGACCATGGCACCCTTCCCATTTTCCGTGAGCGGGTCTACATGGGGCGGCGCGCCAAAAGCTTCCTGCGG
>WFSD01000230.1 GCA_015486235.1 Anaerolineae bacterium | reverse complement strand
GGTCTCTGGCGCTGGCTATCCCGGTGTTCCCTCCCTGGATATCCTCGGGAATGTCATCCCGTATATAGGTAAGGAAGAATGGAAACTGGAGAACGAGCCTCGGAAGCTCCTGGGTGCTCTGGAAGGCAGCACGGTGACGCCTGCCGATTTCATCCTGAGTGCCCACGCCAATCGGGTGCCGGTGCGGGATGGGCATACGGAGGTGGTTTCCATGTCCCTCCGTACTGCGGCCTCTGCGGATGATATCGTCGAGGTGCTTCGTGGGTTCGTTTCCCTTCCCCAGGAGCTGAGGCTGCCATCGGCACCAGGCCATCCCATCGTGGTGCGTGATGAGCCGAACCGGCCCCAGCCGCATCTGGATCTGATGACGGAAAAGGGGATGGCGACGGTGGTCGGACGTGTGCGGGAATGCCCCATCCTGGGGCACAAATTCGTGCTCCTGGGGCATAACACCATCCGGGGGGCCGCGGGCGGATCCATTCTGAACGCCGAGACTGCTCTGGCAATGGGGATGCTCCGATGACGCTGGAGCTGGCAGGAAAAGGGAGGCTGTCGGACCTGTTCGGCGACTTCGTGGTCTTCCGGAGGATGGAACCGGCAGACCGGCGGCTGCCCAGTGTGGCGGACGTGTGGCGGGAGATTGGGTTAGAATCGCCACGCCCGCCCAGGAAACGGGAGCGTGCCTACGGCAAGGCTGCCGCATGGCTGCTCCGCCGAATGCAAAATCTGGTTCATCCCGGAGCGCCACTGCGCGAGCTGGTTTTCATCGGGGATACGGCCGGGGACGTCAACGCGTTCCGGCTCATAAAGAGTGCTGCGGGTTGGAACGGTGCGATTTTCGTGGGGAAAGACATCCCGGACGGGGAGAATCCGCTGCGTCGAGAGGGGGATGACCTCTGGCGCGGCTCCTGGTCTTCCCTGCTGGGGTGGGGCCATGCGTTGATGAGTGCTGGCTTGGGTCTGGACGAGGGCACCGCGGTGGTGGTAGACATAGACAAGACCGCCATCGGCGCCAGGGGTAGGAACAATGGGGCGATAGACAGAGCTCGCCTGGCAGCGATGCAAACGGTCATCTCGGAAGTATTGGGGGAGCATTTCGACCCAGAGCGGTTTGCCGAGGCGTATCGGGAGCTGAACCAGGCCCGCTATCACCTGGTGACCGAGGACAATCAAGATTACCTGGCGTACACCTGTCTGGCAGTGAGTGCTGGTGTCATTTCGCCGGAGGCGCTCTGCGATGCTATCGAATCAGGGAGATTCTCACAGTTCGGCGATTTCATCCGGTGGGCTGGGGAACAACACGCGATGCGGTCCATACCGGGACTGTGGTCGATTCACCAGGAGGTGGTTTCTTTCGTGGAGAGGGGTGATCCGACACCATTCAAGGCGTTTCGGCACGAAGAGCTGCGCCAGACAGTCCTTCGGATGGGGAACCTTGATGCGCCAGCCTCTATGGACGAGCGGATGCGGGAGGAGATCTGCATCACAGGCGAAGTGTGGCTGGCGACCCAATGGCTCCTGGAGCGCGGTGCTTTGGTGACATCTTTCTCCGACAAGCCGGAGGAAGCATCGCTGGCCCCTCCCGACGACGATATTCCCTCTGTCCATCAAGTGGAGACGGATATCGTTATGGCGGAAATCCCTCGCAGGTGAGTCTGGCAATATGAAGGTAGGCGAAGACATTGCCTTCGCCTACCTGAGTTGGCCTTCTTGTGTCTTGTCGTGTCTGCTCCGCGCAATTCGTGGTTGCTATTTTCGGGAGAACGACGTAATTCCTGGGGGCTCTACGGGCCCCAGGAATTTACCCGCCCTTCCGAAGGTTTCCGTCACCCCCAGGAAAGTCACAGCACAAGTCCTGTATCGAGCGAGACGGCTTCCAGGAGCACTTTTGGGCTTCGATTTGCTTCGGAACCCCTATTTTCGATGCAGCAGTTATGGTATGCAAAGCTTCTGGCCCACCCAGATGAAGTTTGGATTTGCCAGATGGTTGGCTGCTGCCAGGCTGTTGGTATTTGTTCCGTTTCGAGCTGCTATAATGCTCAGGGCATCGCCGGGCCTGACTGTGTAGTACGCGCGGCAGCTGTAGGAAGCGGGGGAATCTCCGGGCGGCGTGTCCAACTCCCAGTTTTGGAATGTGACCTGAACGCACTCTGGGTTGTCCTTGGCAACTACTGTTATGAAGCGGGGTGAAGGATGGACAGGACCCCACCCATCTTTTTGTACTTCCCATACCTTCCAGTTGCCTGTC